>CABUAQ010000160.1 GCA_902489575.1 uncultured bacterium | reverse complement strand
TACTCATCTTTTTTTTCTTTCCTAAAAGACTGTCATGTCATAAATCAAACTCCTCGTGTATGTCTTTTATACACGTCGTCGTTTGATTTATTTCCAGCACAGTCTTTTATGAAAGAAAAAACCGTGCCGGAGTTTAATTGTTTGGTCTTAAAAAAAATAACTAAAATTCGCTTTAACATACCAAGTTAAAATTAAATTTCAAGATTTTAATCAAAAAATTTTTTGATAATTTGTCTATCTGCTGGGCGTTAAAAATTCTCCTTGCTTTTTAGGCGTTTTACATTAATCTTATTCTCGCAGTTCAGAGATGGATTGTGGTGTCTAACAAACATCATTATACAACAAATCCACCTTGTGGTGGAGCAACTGTATAAATAATCAAGCAAAAAATTCCTTAGCGATTAAAGAATTAAGAAAGATGAGAAGTTTCCGCATCACGGCCGTCAGAGCCATTTTGGGAGTTTTCCCGTTATTACGGAGTCTGTTATAATAATTTTTTAAGATATCATTAGCCCTCACACTTGCAACGGCAGCCATATAAAGAGTATTTCTGACCGACATTCGGCCGCCGCGAATGTGCATTTGTCCACGTGTAGTTCCGCTTTCACAATTCATGGGAGCCACACCGACCAAAGCGGCAATTTTTCTTTTATTTACTTGTCCGAGTTCAGGTAATTCAGCTAACAGCACGGAAGCGGTAACTTTTCCCATCCCTTTGACAGATAATAGTTTATCATAAATTTTTTTGTAGAAATCATGTGAATGTATACAATTGAAAATAAGATTATCAATTTGAGTAAGTTGTTTTTGTAAGAAAGCGATAGAAGATTTAACAGATTTTAGGATAAATTTATTATTTGTTTTTTCGAGATGATTTTTCTCGTTTACAAGAGAATAAACGATTTGCCTTCGTCTGGTAATTAAATCTTTAAGCTCCTCACTAAACAAATCTTTCTTGATTTTGTCCTGCAAGGGCATCCTTTCTCCAAATTGAGCAATGACTTGCGCATCAATTTTATCCGTTTTAGCAAGAATTCCGCAGGCTTTTGCAAAATCTCTGATCTGTTTAGGATTGATGACAAAGACCTTAAAACCGGCAATATTTAAGAATTTTTGTAAAGAACGATGATAACTTCCGGTACTTTCCATAAGAATTTTATCCACTTTGACCGAACCGATATGTTTCTTTAATTGCTTAAATCCGTTAATATCATTACTGATTTGCAAATATTCCCCTGTGGGTAAAAAACAAATGTCCAAACTGGTCTTTGACACATCAATACCAATTGTTTTATAATCCATTTTGTTCCTCCTTGTATGTGAGCTCACAGGCTCCTGCAACTGTTCGAAAAAAAGGAATGAACCGCCGTCTCTTGCTCCACCACGAACTTATTGTTCCTGTGCGCGAATGAAATCGGCGGTTCGGTAAGAGGAGTATTGCAATACTCCTCTTACCATTCTAAACAAACTTCATGCTTTCGCAATTCTTTTGTCTTTGAATGATACTATTATACAAGT
>CABUAQ010000159.1 GCA_902489575.1 uncultured bacterium | reverse complement strand
TCATCATCAAATGCTCCCGCTGAACCAATCCTTATAATATTATCCACATCATATTCATTAAAAAGTTCATAGGAATAAATCCCAATGGACGGAATACCCATTCCGCTTCCCTGTACAGATACTTCAATGCCTTTATATTTACCTGTAAATCCCAGCATTCCCCTTACTTTATTGTAGCAAATCGGATTTTCAAGATAAGTTTTCGCAATAAACTCTGCTCTGAGAGGGTCTCCCGGCATTAATACTGTCTTTGCAATTTCACCTTTTTCAGCGCTGTTATGCGGTGTAGACATAATATATTCCTCCTTAATTTTATTAAAATTAAACCGTACCGATTCACGGTACGGTTTTTATTGAATTGGCAAACAAACAGCCCCAATACTTACATTTCACTTCTATTTTCCAAAGCCTTGAAAAGAGTTACTTCATCAGCATATTCCAAATGTCCCCCTACAGGAATACCGAAAGCAAGTCTTGTAACCATAACACCAAGAGGCTTTAAAAGTCTTGCAATATACATTGCGGTAGCTTCACCTTCAACTGTGGGATTTGTTGCCATAATTATTTCCTGAACATTGCTTTTATTTACACGTTCAAGAAGTTCCCTTATTCTGATATCGTCCGGACCAACTCCGTTAATAGGCGAAATAAGTCCGTGAAGGACATGATATTTTCCGCCGTATTCATTAGTACGTTCAAATGCTGAAACGTCCTTAGGGGTTTCAACAACGCATATGATCGAACCATCACGATTCTCATCGGAGCAGATAGGACATACGTCAAATTCTGTAAGATTTTGACAAACAGAACAATAACCCACGTCGTTTTTTACGGAAATAATAGCGTCTGCAAATTCCTTTGCATCATTATCGCTCATAGACATAACAGCATAAGCCAGTCTTTGAGCTGTTTTCATACCGATTCCCGGGAGCTTTGCAAACTGCTCTGCCAGTATTACAAGGGGAAGAGCGTTATTATCTGCCATTTTATCAGAATAATCCCGGCAGCGCTACTCCGCCTGTGATCTTATTCATTTCTTCTTCAGTTGTCTTTTCAACATCAGCCATAGCTTCGTTGATTGCACTGATGATCAAGTCCTGAAGCATTTCAACGTCATCCTTGTCAACAACCTCCGGCTTGATTGTCAAAGCCTTGATATTTTTTGCACCTGTAACAACAACTTCAACAGCGCCGCCGCCTGATGTTGCTGAAAAATCTCTTGCTTCAATATCATTTTGCAGTTCTGTGATTTCATCCTGCATTTTCTGAGCCTGTTTTATCATTGAATTCATATTCTGAGCTCCGCCGATATTTTTAGGTACTCTTGACTTCATAATTTTATTCTCCTTTGACTTTATAAATAGTCTGTTATTTTTATTTATTCAACAGCGGTTTCAATTCCGCTGCTTACAGCTTTTTCAATAAGTTTTCCTGCTTTCTGCTCGGATTCTGCCGCCGCCGAACACCTTGCCTTGATGACATAAGACTTTCCCATGACTCTTCGTATCGTTTCGGTCAGCAGTGCAAAATTTTCCTTTACTTTAAAAAGCTTAAGGAAAAACTGATTTTTAGTATCTATCAGCATAATATTTGAATACACAAACGCTCTTGAACCAGCCAGCGTTCCCGAAACAGACGGAGAAACCTTTGTAAATTCCGCAAGTATCTCAGACCATTCCGCAAGAGGTTTGAAATCCGAAGCTTTCAGCTGCGACATATTCACTGCCGGCTTAGGACTTGCAGTTTCTTCAGTT
>CABUAQ010000158.1 GCA_902489575.1 uncultured bacterium | reverse complement strand
CAAATTAACCTGATAAATATACTTCCGTTGCCGTTTTAGCTCAGTTGGTAGAGCAACGCATTCGTAATGCGTGGGTCGGTGGTTCAAGTCCACTAAACGGCACCATCGCTGAGGGCTTGGTTTTTCTTGATTTGCTTTGTTTTTCGTCAGGACTCTTAAGCCCTCTCTTCTTGTCGTTTTGTGCTGTTTTTTGCCGATTCTTTTCGAACTTTTAGCACAAAATTAGCACAGTCATCTTTCCCGATTCTCTTTAACCAATAAAATCTGCGCCCTGTCATTTCGCACTTTTCGCAGCACCAGCTCTTTTATCCCCTCATTAACCACGCACCGCAGCTTGAAATCGGGATAATCCTCCCGCAGCCCTTTCACGAAATCAATAAACTTCTCTCTCGGCGCATAGCTCACCATCGGGCATTTTCCCGGCTTGTAACAGCCAATATACGCATCAGCATGAACAATATAAATTTCTTTCAAATCAACCTCCCAAATTTATTTTTAAAACTGCCCTTAAACCCATTGACTTATTAAACATTTCCCCTTATAATTATTAAACTTTTTTTGGACTATATGAACGAATCTCATTTTTTTCTTTACAAAATAGCAATATCGTGTATTATATAGGCATAAAAGAGGATGTTATGTGCATACAATTTACGTTAAATCCGAACAAAGCAATGCAGACCCTGCTTTGGATATTGACCCAAAAGCCGGACATAAATGTTTATAATATAAACAAAGTTATGTTTGATGCGGATTGTTACAGCTTAAATAATTTTGGACGTCCTATTTATGGTGAACAGTATGTTGCCATGAAGTTTGGCACAGTTCCAAGATTTATGTATGACTTAACAAAGGTAACAAAAAATATGCCTTTTTTCAAATCTTCCTTACATGGTTTAAGCACAAATGCTACCGTAGATATGAGTGTATTCTCTCCATCGGATTTAGAAGCACTCCAGCACGGAATAGATGAATATGCTGACCTGAATTTTGGAAATGTCTTAAATAAAAATCATGAACATCAAGCATGGAAAAATCGCGAGCAGGAATTATCCTATCAAAATGCTGTTAACATTCCATATGAAGATATGATTGACAATCCTGATGTCTTAGAAGATTTAAAAGACCTTGGCAATCTAACACAAAATATGGTATTCTAATGTTTGAAGTAGGCGATGTTCTTTATGTATATAATACGGCTGTAACACCACCTGAACACAAATATAGCGTATTTGTTTGTTTAAATCCTAATTTATTCCTACTAATAAACACAAAAAATAGAAAAATTTATAACTGCATTCCTGTAAAACAGGAACATAATCCTTATTTGAAATATGATAGCTTTATTTCATGCAACCGAACATTTCAATACACTCTTGATCAATTAAAAGAAACAAATAAAGTAGGCCGCCTGGATTTTGATACACTAAAGAGACTTTATTTGCACATAAAAGACAATGTCAATACCCTCCCGCCTATTGAAAAAAATATAATTCTCAAACAACTTAACGATTTCATTGAAGATAATTCCTAATACTTCGCCTTGTACACCTCAAGACACTTCGCCATATCCAAAAACGTCTTCATGTGCCGGTGGCACGTTATCGGCTCGCGCGGTGCCTCGACGTAAACATATTCAGTCCTCGCGCAGCCGCAAAGTAACAGTATCAGCAGGCAAAGGGCTGTCCCAATCAAAACCGCCCTTGTCCTTCTCTGCCTCTGCTGCCTCCTCAATCTCGCACAATCGCTTATCGGCTC
>CABUAQ010000157.1 GCA_902489575.1 uncultured bacterium | reverse complement strand
CGTATGGCAAAAAGTGAAGAATGTAGCAACGGTTGCAACTGATACTATCAGATATACGTCTGAATCTTTAGGCGAATTAGCAGCTGATGCTAAGATAGCTTATGATTATTTGCAAAAAATGAAACAAACCGGACGTAAACTTGTAACTACTTATGGCCCTAATCAGGGTGCGAATATTGATAATTACTATCACCCTCTATTGCAGTGTCAGTTGGCAAAAATAAGTCCGACAAGTCGTGATTGGGGTTTAAGATTGGGTTACGCTAAAGAAATATGGGATTATCACAAAAAGAAAGGAACTATGCCGATGTCAGAAATTTCTGCGGATAGCAGGAAAGACTTGCAAAACAATCTTTACGGCAGTAATTTGGGGTATTATAATCCGAATAAAAGCTGTTGGGATATGCTTGATGACCGAAGAACGCCGAATATGCGAAAATTAGGAATCAGGTAAAATTCTGTACTGATATCATGATCTGAAAATTGAAATGAGAAATATAGTTTTGAAAAGTACAATTGGTATATTGGTAATCATCGTAATATTTTTAATATCTTTATTTCTTTTTGAAGGTTATATGAATCATGTGTGTATAACAGAGTGTATATCGGCAGGAAGAACAAACGATTGGTGTGAACAGGGTTGCTTTGAATTACGAATGATGGAATGAAATATCTTATCAGTTAGATGAGATATTGAAACTAAAATCCAGTATGCTCAATACCGTTGAGGTTTACTACTCCGCCATTTTGATTAAAAAGACGCTCGTTTGCAGCGTCTTTTTTTGTATCCGGCGGAAATGCGGGCTTTGCCATTTTACCAGCCGTTTGTTAAAATTTAAAAAAGCTTTTGAATGCAAAAGCTGATACTTTGTATTCAGTAGAGGATTGAAAAGCCTTTTTTATTTTTGTTATTCTTTTAATAGTTTTAACTTATTTGAAAGGATATAAAAATGAATTTTGGGAGACAATATAAATCGCCTTTAGGTTATTATAACAATGATAATCAAATCGACAGCTATGGTGTTGATCACAGCGGGTTCAGTACCAGAGATGAGCTTAGTTATCAAATGGCACGGCAGCAAAGAGAAAATGCTGTGATGCAATGCTATAATAATCAGGGCATTACTTCTAACTATCCGCAATATACCACTAATTTTTGGAGCAATTCAGCGGATAATAATTATGGCTTTGGCAATTCTGATATCGAAGGCAACGTGGAAAATGTCATAAAGCAACTTAATAACCCGACAAATAACGTATGGCAAAAAGTGAAGAATGTAGCAACGGTTGCAACTGATACTATCAAACATACTCCGGAAGCTTTAGCAGAAGTAATGGGAGCCGTGAGCGATTTAAACAGAAATTATTGGGATATGAAAAGAGATAATACTGTTGGCGGCGATGATTATTTTCATTGTAAGGCTAATTACGAAGCGGCACAAAGAGGTAAGTATGGTACCTTGACGGCTCAAATTTTAGGAAATCAAAAGGAAGTAATTGATTATTTTATAAACAGGGGTTATAAAGGGCTAAGTTATCCGGATGCGTTGGCTGATTATTGGCATGATGAGGATGTAAATCGCCAAGGAAGAGAATTGGTCAAAAATCCTCTTTATTCAACGGCTAAAGATGCATGTGGCTATCAAAGGGTTAAAGGAATTAATGAAAAGTATTAAAAAAATTATAAAATATATCTTTTGGCTGTATATTGTAATATGGATAGGCTTTTTTTGCTTTTTCGGGTCGGATATGAAAATGGGGTGT
>CABUAQ010000156.1 GCA_902489575.1 uncultured bacterium | reverse complement strand
TTAATATTAAGTCGTTTTTTTTGTGCTCGCCGCACGGGGTATTTTGCCACCAACAGTAGTACTTCTTGCCCAAACTAATCAGCTCCGCAGGGTGCTCGCCGCACGGGGTACTTTGCTACCAACTATAACACTTCTTACATCAACTAATCAGCTCCGCAAGGGTGCTCGCCGCACGGGGTACTTTGCTATCAACTATAACACTTATTACTTCTACAATTCAGCTCCGCAGGGTGCTCGCCGCACCAGAATGTAATAAAAAAGGAGGAACCCCCCCCTTTTTTTATCGTATCAAAAGTTTTTATATCCTATTATGCCATACTCCGCCTTGTCTATCAACAAATGCATCGTAGCAAGACCAAAATCTGAATACACCTGTCAAACCCAGCAAAGCATGTGTAACATTTTTATCAAATTGCTGATCGTTAACTGCTTGACCTAAACCAGGCCATATCAATAAAGATAACAATGCTGCCCCAACACTTCTTCCGCTAACTTCACCGTTTGTGCCGTGAGTTCCTGCAAATGCAGCTGGCATACCTGCTGATAACATTGCCAGTAAAATTGTTGATACTATTATTTTTTTCATTTCTTTCCTTCTTTCTTAACACTAACTTACTTACTATTTACCACATTATAATCAAATGTAAATTGAATATCAATAATATCACCATTAAAGCTTTTTGGAAGCGATTCAAACGGTGCCGAAACCTTTATAGCTGCAATTGCAGCGTCATCAACTTCCTTCACTGATGAAGATTTTACAATCTTAACAGATTTAAGACTTCCATCTTTTGCAATTCTAAACAAAGTGACAACTCGCTCGTTTTTATTATTTTCCGGCGGAGTCCAATTTGATTTAACTTTGTCTTGCACTGCCTTTATATACGGTTGCAAATCCGCTCCGCCTTTAGTTTCGGTATAAGAAGTAACTGATTTGGATTTTGATTCGGTAACAACAGAAGATTTTACTTTTATTTGAGTATCCATTTCTTCCAATAATTTTTTATTCTTAAATATCAACCAGCCGCCGCCAACACCAACACATATGGCAAGTAACACCACAACAGTTACTACAGACAATAAGATTTTTTTACTATTATCCAACATAAATTCTCCTTATTTATTAAACGCTTCCATTATAGATTTATTGTAATCAGGTTTTAGAATTCCTTTTTCCGTAATAATCCCTGCAATAAGCCCGTGAGGAGTTACATCAAATCCCGGATTGATAATATTTACACCCTCTGCACATATCGGTTTACCGTTAATATGTGTAACTTCATCATGTGCTCTTTCTTCAATAACAATTTCATCACCTGATTTAATGCTAGTATCAATAGTTGACAGAGGTGCTGCAACATAAAACGGAATATTATGATATTTTGCAGCAATTGCAACTGTGTATGTTCCAATCTTATTAGCAGCATCACCATTAGCAGCAATTCTGTCTGCCCCCACACAAACCATATCAATCATACCTTTTTTCATAAAATATGAACACATACCGTCAGTAATCAACGTTACCGGAATTCCGTCCATTGTCAATTCAAGAGTAGTAATTCTTGCCCCTTGCTGACGTGGTCTTGTTTCATCTG
This sequence comes from uncultured bacterium, assembly GCA_902489575.1. Taxonomy (GTDB): domain Bacteria; phylum Cyanobacteriota; class Vampirovibrionia; order Gastranaerophilales; family Gastranaerophilaceae; genus Zag111. The sequence continues at coordinate 184 of CABUAQ010000156.1, read as the reverse complement.
CAAAAACCTGCACTGTAGGATCATTTGCAAAAGCTGATCTTACAACTCCTAAAGCTGTACCATAACCAACAGTTGCTAACGCTCCTGCATTACAATGTGTCAGAATAGTTGCACCTTTAGGCACAACCTCTGCACCGTAATCTCCTATTTTTTTATTAATTTCTATATCTTCATTTTCTAATTT
>CABUAQ010000155.1 GCA_902489575.1 uncultured bacterium | reverse complement strand
TACTATCTTTAACCTTATATTTGGACATAAACCCTCCTTTGTTATATCATGATTTTATTACAAATAGAGGTAAATATAAAGAAAGCATATTCATATATGGCAGATTATACACAAATATTGAAATCAATTACAAAACAAGATTATCTGGAAGGAAAAGTTAATCTTCATATCCACAGTACATACTCCGATGGAAGTGCAACATTTGATGAAATTGTAAAACAATCTAAAGACAAAAATTATAAATATTTTGCAATAACAGACCATAACACTGTCCAAGGTCACATTGATAATCCCAACACCCCTGCAATCCCGGGAGTTGAATTTGATGTGTGGTATAAGCATATATTTCTACACCTTTTAGCATACGGTATAGACATTCAAAATAAAGAAATGCAAAGATTTTATGCAAAAAACAAGCGAGAGACCGAAGCTGATATTGTGAGATTTTTTGCCAAAAGAGATTTAAAAAAACTGATATCCTCAATACACAATGCCGGAGGACTTGCAGTTTTGGCTCATCCGGCATGCTGCTGGACATTGAACATGGATAAATTCATAAAAGAACTGAAAGAAATCGGACTTGATGGGATTGAAGTCTATTACCCTTACCCGAGATGGAGAAAATATATAAAATTTTCAAATCCGGATTGCATAGAAAAAATCGCAGACAAATACGACCTTATAAAAACCGGAGGCACAGACTGCCACGAAAAAAAACTTTAAAACATTACGGACTTTGTACGAGTTAATCTTCTTTTAGATGTTTTAAATGTTTATAAATATATATTCCACCTAAAATCAAACAAACAAGAATAATAACAATATCAAACTTGTGCCATATACTTTTTAATTTATCAAGATTCTGTCCCAACTTGACTCCGACAAAAACAAGAAAATAACTCCAAACCCAAGAGCCAAGAAAAGTTAAAGTAAAAAATGTTCTTTTTCTCGCCTTTAAAATCCCAGCAGGCAGGGATATAAATGTTCTTATAACCGGCAGCATTCTGCATATAAAAAATGCCCAATCTCCATACTTATCAACCCATTTGTCTGCCTCTACAAGATCCTTTTTAGAAACTAAAAAATATTTACCGTATTTTTCAACAAACGTCCTTCCGCCAAAATAGCCGATATAATAAGAAGGTACAGAACCAACAACGCAGCCTGCGGCACCGGCAAATGCAGCCACATGAAACCCCATTTCACCTTTACTTACCAAATAACCCGCAAAAGGTAAAATAGCCTCAGAAGGCAATGGAATATTACAAGATTCAATTGCCATTAATAACGCGATTCCGGCAGGTCCCATTGCGGTTATAACACTTTCTATCCATGAAATTAAAGCAGTTAAAATACTATCCAACATAAAAACTAAATCTCCCTAGTATAACCAAACTTGATTATATATAAAAAAGGGTTCCTGTCAAATGACAAGAACCCGAATACATTTACACTATGTTACAGAACTTATTTTCCGTTAACAACAGTTTTGAATTTTTTACCGGCAGAGAAAGCTGGAACTGTCTTAGCAGGAATTTTCAATTCTTTACCAGTTTGAGGGTTTCTACCGGTTCTAGCTGCTCTTTTACGTGGTTCAAAAGTACCAAATCCAACTAAAGTAACTTTTTTACCTTTAGCAACTGTTTTTTGAATTGTATCTACTAATGAAGATAAAACTTCAGCTGCTTCTTTTTGAGTAACGTTAGCTTTTTTAGCAATTTCTTGTACTAATTCTTCTTTGTTCATAATAAAACTCCTTCTTTTCTGTACAAGACTAATTATATAGAAAATTTTCTCTAATGCAAGTATTTTAAGGAATTTTAACACTTATTAATCAAAAAAACCCCTTAATAGTGGAAATTAAATAAATTATTATCAATAAATGTATCAATATATT
>CABUAQ010000154.1 GCA_902489575.1 uncultured bacterium | reverse complement strand
TCGTCAGGTGACAGCATACTGCTTGAAATTAACTTATCCGCATTGGCTGCAATATCGAAAATATCAATATGCTTGATACACGTTGTATCAACTCCGATGTATTGACCGCTTATGACCTCATCAGGAGAAAATTTCTTGCCGGTCAATTCCTCGCCTATCATATCCGCAAGAGGATCTATGCACACGGTCAGCAGCATATCTACTGCATCTTTTATCCCCGCAACATCGCCCCTTACTAACGCAGGAGGGACTTTGAATGCCTGTGCTGCTCTGCTCATAGCATCGTCAACCAACTTTGAAATATCGGTAATTTCATTTGTGGTTTTCTTTGCACTGTCGGACGTTGTCGGAACAAATTTCATGCCCTCCCACAGTGGAAGTACTGCATCATTAGCGTTGAAATAGGACTTAAAATGCTCATTCATCAGCTTAGTATATTTCTTTTCAAAATCCTTATCGCCTTGCGCAAGGGCTGATATTTCAAGAATACCTTTCTGACCTCCGGCTTTGATATATTTATCAGAAGCACTTTCAATCAGTTTTTCATACATGCCGAAAATATTGTTAATGATACTCATAACATCATTGTTTGAATACCGCAGATACAGTACATCAGACATTTTAAATTTTCTGTTAAATGTAAAATCTCCTCTTGAAATCCGTGTAAATTCAGTTTCCTTGACTGCGTATTCGTCCTTTTGAAAATCGTCCGCAATTATCAATTGATTGCTTACACTAATAATTAAAACCTCACCGTAAAACAGAAGCTTACCGATAACTTCTTGCCAGAATGCCGTACTGTTCTGATTCTTGTTAGGTTTAACATTGAGAGAATACCACTCATAGCCTTTGAATTCCTTACCGTTTTTGTAGGTTTTAAATTCGCATTTGGCAATTAATGAAGCAATCATTTCAATTGTTGTGAACAGCGCAAAGGATTCAAGAGCAATACTGTTTTGCAGATCGTTTCTATATTCGCTTAATATTACTGTCTTTTGCGATTTCGCAAAGATTCTTCCGAACCAGTCGATTATTTTCATCTTTCAGTTACCTTTCAATTATTTTTTATTAGACAAGTATACTAGTATTGAAAAAGTAAAAGTGCCGACTACGCCGCATATAGCTCCAATAATAAATCCTGTTAACATTTTCTTCCTCCTTTCATGGTATAAAAAAAGCGTCCATAAAGAACGCTTGACTTTTTATGAAATTGTGGTATAATAAAAGTGAAAAGGGTGACTGCGATAAGCGGTTCTCCCGAAATGTTTTGGTTTAAAGAAACACCGTTACATTTGGCAGATGGGCGGTGTTTCTTTTATTTAGAAACTATTTCTTGTTTTTATAAATATTATAAAACAAGGAGATAGCAGTTAGAATTACTAAAGTGTACTGAAACAGTCCCTCATATGTAACCATAGCTATCACCTCCCTTGTCAGGGAGAAACCGCCTACCGAACGCAATAGGAAAAGCGTTCGGCAGACTTGCCCTAAAGATGGCAAGCCTACCGTTTTATGCAGAAACCCGATTCACTTTTTAGTCCTGATTTACTCAGGACTTTTTTATTATATCACGAATGTATTATTTTGTCAATTTATATCGTTTTTGGATAATAAATATGATATGGCAACGTAACAGGATTATTAGTCAAATCCGCATAGCATTCAAACGTTGCCTTAATAACTGTAGCTTCTTTGTTTTTACCTTCAATTTCAAGTCCGCTGGTGCAGAGAGCGTATTCAAATATAACCACAATATCTCTTCCGTCAAGGGTTTTTCCAACAAAACCAAGGTTTTCTATGTAATCGCCTTCGCTTATTTTTTGATTGGAAATTATCTCGGTATATCTTGAAGATATCTCTCCCCCTGTATTCAATGCGCCAACAACCATCATTTTCAGTATTTCCGGCGTTACTTCAATAATATTGGCTTCAACCTTAGCAGTCTCACCCGTTTTTACTGCGAGACCTTTGACTTTTACCGTTG
>CABUAQ010000153.1 GCA_902489575.1 uncultured bacterium | reverse complement strand
CAGTAGGATTTATGTTCGGAAGTTACCACTATCATACGATCCTGTTTAATGAATACTGCACATCTCAGGGATATCCGTTGCAGAATTATGAACGGGCTTATATCAACGCCTATGAACCGCAGTTTAGCATTATGCGCCGGCGGCTGGCCGAAGTCGGCACCAGTTTTAACCAGGCTGCGGCAGACGTGTATCCGCTGTTGCTGTCAAACAAGGCGCAAATGATGAACGATGTGATCAGGGAGATGGAAGACACGCGTCAGGTATTGGGAGGACAGGTTTCTATGAAAGAAATTTGTAAAATGCTTGATGAACGGGCGGTTGAAATATTCAACGCCGACCAAATGCTCAAGAATGCGCTGGAAAACAAAGCTGCAATTCTGAGCAATCATTGAGCGGACATAAACAGAACCTGAAAACCGGCTGAATTCTTTTGTAGAGGATTCAAGCCGGTTTTCTAAACGAATAATAAAAGATAGCCCTTCAGAAATTTTGCGTCCCGGATAAGAAAAAAAACACCCGAAAGGGCTTTTATCTGGTTGGGACGAGAGAAGCGCTAAATATTTAATTTTATCCCTCTTTCAAAATCACACAGATTTATTTTTTTATTATCTTCATCTATCATAATATTTCGAGGAGCAAAATCTCCCCAATAAATTTGTTTATCAAACATATACTGAAAAATACAATTGGTTGTTTGTATTGCGCTTTCTCTTGTATGATTATTTCTTAATGATAATTCCAAATTTTTGCCTAACAAAAATTCCATATAAATGCAACCATTCTGATAATCATAAATTTTAGGTAGGTGAAATTGAAATTCTTCTCCATTTAAAACAATGTGATGTTTTTTGAAAATACTTCTGGCTTTTTCTATGTTTTGTATCTCATTAAAAGATGATTGCTTTACAATAACTTCTTTACCGGCAGTAAAATTTTTTTTTATTTTACCATCGGTCATAGAAATAACTTGCATTTCTAAGCTCCATATAATTGCAACAAAGAAAGAGCTCCGAGTCTGTTGGCATATTCCTTAGAGTTATTGAGAATATTGTTATAAAGTTCCTTTGATGATATCCACTGTACCTCTGAAACCTCACCATCTTTAAAAATAAATTCTTGATTATCCGGTACTTCAATCAAAAAAATACCCAAGAGCTCTCTGTTTTTGCTTTCTTGTGAAGTATAACGAACTTCGCCAAGCTTTACTATACACTCTTGTTTTATGTTTAATCCCAACTCTTCTTGCCCCTCTTTGATTACATTAAAAAGCAAAATATCCTTATTGTTAGGAGCTTCGACACAATGCCCGCCAAAAGAAACATCCCATTTACCGGCACTTTTATCTTTGGTAGCTGCTCTTCTTTGGATAAGAATTTTTCCTTTACTGTTCATTACCCAACACTGTACAGCTGAATGAAGAATACCATTGTTATGGACATCCTCTCTATTTCTCAAGGCGCTAAAAGTACCATCTTCATTTAATGTATATATTTTTTCCATTGCAAATTCCTTATATTTCTCTTCTAGAGAGTATATTTATGGATTAAAAAGTCAATCCGTAATGGTAGTCTTGTTTGAAATTAAGAAGGATTATACATAAAAAAACAATTGTTTGTTACTAATTGTTTCCCAAACATCAGACTGGGCGATAACCGCTTAATATATTGAAAAATAAAGAAACTTGTAAATATTGGTCCGTGTAACTATCCCGAAAGGCCTGTTTTTAAAACCAGTCACGCGGACTGGGTTAAGCTATTGATTTATAAAGAAAAATCGCCATTTCTGACGAGTTGCTAGTTTTTGTCGGGACGAGAGGATTACTCTGCGCCGCAGCTTGAGTTGCACGGGCGCGCATCGGCTAAAGCCGACCGGCATACTCTTGTCTGCCTTGCGCTGGTAGTCGAACCTCCTTTTTCGGAGGTTCTAACCCTGCCTCCCAAATCCGAATACGACAATTCCCCGCCGCAAGGGCAGGGAATTGCCGTATCTGGTCGGGACGAGAGGATTACTCTGCGCCGCAGCTTGA
>CABUAQ010000152.1 GCA_902489575.1 uncultured bacterium | reverse complement strand
CTTATTTTGACAGAGATTTACAAAATAGTCAGGAAAATCAAGGCTTTCCTTGACTCATATTTACTTAAAATAATCGTTGTTCCCAGTGTGGACTCGAGCTCCTAAGCACTAGTTGAGGGTTCGATTCCCCCTGGGAACAGTCAAATTTTGCAACAATGATGACCACAATTCATTGTTGCTTTTTTTTATTTATAGGTGCTTACGAGCACCGAATGCCGCGACAACGAGCGTGTAACGCGAGTGAGTTCAGGGAAAAGGAGAGAATGCCTATGGCAGAAAAAAACAGACGAACGAGTTACGGATGAAAAAGTGGTAGAAATTGAAATGGAAATTTTCTAAATATGTGCCACAAATCTTGAAAAAATCTTGATTTGTGGCATAATAAATATATATTTTGATTTGGAGATGATGTTATGTATATAAAGCGTGAAAGATATCTAAGCAAAATAAGACCATTTTATGATGTGGATTTAATTAAGGTTCTGACAGGTGTTAGAAGATGTGGAAAATCTATATTGTTAGAGCAGATTAAAGAAGAATTTATTGAAAATGGGTTTGATAGAGCGCATATTATTACCATTAATTTTGAAGATTTGCAATTTGAAAAAATAAGAACTGCAGAAAAACTTAATTCCTATGTGAATGAGCAAATCAAGGATCATGACAAATACTTGATTTTTTTAGATGAGATTCAGCATGTCAGGAGCTTTGAAAAGGTTTTAGCTTCCTTTCGGGCAACATTAAATTGCTCAATTTTTATTACTGGAAGTAATTCGAAATTGCTATCCGGCAAGATGGCAACATTGTTGGTTGGAAGATGTGTTGAATTTAGAATAATGCCATTTTCCTTTGCCGAAAGCTACGAATATGCTACAGCTATAGGAAGAAATATATCTCCGGATGAGTTTATGATTGATTATATCAATTGGGGTGGCTTCCCTTTGCGTTTTTCGTTTACAAAAGAAAGTGATATTAAGAGATATTTGGAGCAGACATATGAAGGTATCTTAGATAAGGATATTATTACTGACAGATCAAAGGTTAATAGACAAAACTTTGAAAGAGTAGCAACATATATTATGGCAAATGCAGGAAAGGAATTTTCCAGTAAAAACATAGAGAACTATTTTATACATCAAAATGCAGATACTTTGGATAAAAAGACGATATACAGATATCTTGATAAAATGGAAAAGGCTTGTCTAATTGATCGTGTAAAAAGATTTAATATTGTAGGAAAACAGGCAATGTCGTATATAGAGAAGCAATATGCGGTAGATACTGGTTTTCGCATGATAAATACAAACTTAGTAAATTTTGAGGATACCTTTTTTCTTGAAAATATAATTTATAACGAGCTAAAAGCAAGAGATTATGAAGTCTTTACAGGAAAAACATATAAGGGTGAAATTGATTTTGTTGCAATAAATGGAAGAAAGAAATGTTTTATTCAGGTGGCATATTATTTGGCTGGCAAGGAAACGATTGAAAGAGAGTTTGATGCTTTTAAGCCAATTAGTGATGCATCACCGAAATATGTGTTTTCATTAGATAGATTTGATTATTCAAGAAATGGAATTGCACATATCAATATTGTTGATTTTCTTTTGGGTAAGAAGGATATTAATTTATTATAACGCCACAAATTAGGAAAAAATTTAAAATTGTGGCTTCTGGAAAAAATCATATAAAAGGGCCAAAGAAACGGACGCCAGAAGATGATGAACATTTCAGCGAGTCATTTGAGAGGATGATACGCATGGCAATTCAGAACAGAGAAGGAGAAAACAATGGCAAAGAATGTCTGAGTACTCTGATTGAGTTTTTGAAAGCGACGTCTTGCACATACTATTAGCAGACAGTATAATAAATACATCGAAGCAGTTTCAAAAAATGAAAAATATTCGACTTTTGAAAGCGGGTGACGATATGAAAACAATTACAAGAGCAAAGTATCTCGACAGAATCATTGAACTGAATGGTACTCCTGACATCAAGATCATCACGGGCATTCGTCGATCTGGTAAGTCCAAATTGATGCAGGCGTATATTGCGTATCTGAAAA
>CABUAQ010000151.1 GCA_902489575.1 uncultured bacterium | reverse complement strand
CGTCAAGAAAGGATGGGGGATAAATGTATTTCAAAGGTAAAAAAGAGGAAAATTTCAGCCGCTCATTTTCTAAAAAGAAAGGAGAAATAGAATGTGGAAAGTTTTAGGTCGTATATTTAAGTCTATAAGTAGAAATAAAAATGGAACTAAGTTTATTCCTACAACTGATGCTATAAAATTCGTAAAGAAATCTATGAAAGAGTACCGTAAAGTATATGAGAAGCTCGCAAAGAAATGATTAACCAAGTTATATTCTGTTCTCAATTTTATTATAAAATAACTGCAATATTTTTTTGTAGACATTCGGAAGATATTGCAATGCTTCGTTTTTTTTATTTCCTCGGAAGCCTTGTGTGTGCGGACTAAATAGCTTAAATACTATATTTTCTATAAAAATCCCCCTTTTATGATTTTTAAAAGTATCCTATAAAATCCCCGTCAGATTTTGTCGTTAATGCATTATATCGTCAAAAACAACAGAAAAACGGTGATAAAATGTACTTGTATAGAATAGAAACAGATAAAGATAAAAATTTAAACAATTTTGAAAAATTAGAAACAATCATAAAGAAAGCTCCCTCAGCCGGCACCAATTCTGAACGTCTAAAACAAGAACTTGAAAACATTAAAGAATTTGGAACGGCAACAGCTTTTTTAACTCTTATGGAATTAAAGAAACAGCACGGAATAAAAATTCCGTCATTTTGTGGATGTCTGCCTTATTCGTACATTGCCTATATATTGGATATTACCGAAATTAACCCTGCAAAATATGATTTGTGCCCCTGCTTTTCTGCTCATTGTCCGGAACTAATCTATATTTTAGCTTCCGATAAAAATGACATCAGCAATATAACGGCTGATAGAATTGAAGATCTCTCTTCTTCCGAGTATTCAAAAGATGTTATTTTAATGTGGAAAATGGTTAATAATTTTGATGAATTAACCATTGAAAATTTTGAAAAATATATGAGGTTAAAAGAAAAAAACTCAAAAGAAACCTTTAGAAATAAAATTTATAATTCAGATAAGCTTAATATTGAAAACTTATGTAACATAATTGCCGAGCTAAGAATATCCAGATGGACTAGAAAGGTTTCTCCGCAAGCCATATCCAATATTCCAGATAATTTTTATAATATTTTTTCTTTAACCAACGGCAAGCTTTTATATCAAGAACAATTTTATGAAATATGCAAAAAATTGCTTGGTTACGATTATAAACGTTTTTCTAAACTCGCTCTGGCTATTGAGTGCCAAAACCCTTTTACACGACCTTTATTAAAGGGCAATGATGAGGATTTTTTAGCCGAAGTTATAAACAAATCACAATACTTAGAACGGAAAGGAAATATTCTACATCAGGCACTGCTGCTAAAAAAAATATTAAAAAAGCAAAATGAAAGGAAATCATAATGGATAAGGAAATAAAATTAAATCTTAACAAGCTGTTTTGGTATGTCCTTAGCTGTGAAATTAATAATGACGCCGCTAAATATTATACGCCTTTATTTAATGATAAAGATAAGCAGGAACTTATCAATATTATTCTTGAAATTCGACTGTCTGGCAGGAATACATGGAGTGAGAGCAGTAAAGCAAGAATAGCTCCCTATCTGTTAAACTTTGCTCCTATTCCATATAAGGGCAATTCTTGCATTAAACCGGTTACCAATTTAGAAATGCTTGAGGCGGAAGAGTGTTATTCAATGCTAAGCAACTGGAACTTTTTCATCAGTGATGCTTTTTTCTTATACAAAAAAGATGATATCCGAGCTTTAATTATGGTTGAAGAGCAAATTGGCATTCCTACACCTAAAATTATCGACCCTAACGACTATTTGACGGCCAAACAACGAAATACGGTTTTAGCGGAAATGAATGCCCTTATGGCCGAGCAAAGCTAAAATTTTTTTATATAACACCTGCCGGGATTTACCTTACAAATTTCTCCTTTTGGCAGTTGTTATAGCGCAGAAGCCTCATTTTATATTGAGGCTTCACTTAAATATGATCAAAAAATTACGGAATAAAGCCATGATTTATAAAATTAAAAGCCGAAAACAGCTTGT
>CABUAQ010000150.1 GCA_902489575.1 uncultured bacterium | reverse complement strand
TTGTTTTAAACTGCGTTTATAATTTTGTTTCAACAATTGTTTTTTATATTTTATATATCTATTTGAACGATTTTTACGCAATCTTTGTTCATTTTTGTCCGAAATTGACGGTTTAGATTTTTCAACAGCTGAACCATCTATTTCAACACCTTGCGTTGATAAAGCTGGTTCATTTTCTTTCGCACAAGCCACTATACTTGTACCAAAAAGAACAGACATAATTATACAAAAAACAATCCTAAACATAGCAAGAGCATATATTAAAAACTAATATTTTGCAATAATTTCTTTAATGCCTTTTTGGGCTAAATTAAATATGTCAATCATTTGTTCAAAGTCATAAGGTTCACCTTCCGCAGTTGTCTGAAACTCAATGATTTTACCGCTTTTAGTCAAAACGACATTTGAATCAACCTGAGCATGTGAATCTTCAGCATAGTTCAAATCTAATAAAACTTCACCATCAACAATCCCTGCTGAAATTGCCCCCACCGGTTCGATAATAGGATTTTCCCCCAGAATACCGTCAGCAAGTAACTTATCAACTGCATCTGATAACGCCACAAATCCTCCGCAAATACTAGCAGTTCTGGTGCCCCCATCTGCCTGAATAACGTCAGCATCAACAGTAATAGTTATGCCAGACATTTTTTCCAAATCGACGCAAGCCCTCAAACTTCTTCCTATAAGCCTTTGAATTTCCTGAGTTCTGCCTGAAATTTTAGATCTTTCTCTTTGACATCTTGTTGTAGTTGACGACGGAAGCAAAGAATATTCAGCAGTAAGCCAACCGCGCGGATCTTCTTTGTCCATCCATTTAGGTTTTCCAATTTCAACAGATGCAGTTGTTATAACTTTTGTATCGCCAAATTCAACCAACACTGAGCCTGGAGCATGCTTGGTATAGTTTTTTGTAAACCTGATCTCTCTTGTTTGATTGTTTTCTCTGTTTTCTAATCTCATTATATTCTCCTTTACCCTCTATAATCGTAATCCCACATATAAATTTGCCCGCAATAGCGACACACAGCATGCTCATTCATGAATTGCAAATCAGGAACAAATACATATCCATCAACCGTAATTTCTATTTCTTTCTTATCGTTATACTTTTGCGAAAATCTTTTTTCCCCTGTATAATCAGGAGAAAACATCAACTCAAATTTATCAACAGATTTACAGTTTTTACATATGAACATATAAGGCTACTCCCGGTCATCTGACGAATTTGAACGCTGTCTGCATCTTTTTGGAAGATTTGCATGCTCTAATTCCACAAGATTTGCATACCAGAGAGTATAACAAATACTCCTTATAGGAAGAGTCATCCCCATAACAATACACATTAAAAACGAATGAAATATCATATGTGATATCATATCCGGAGTAATTATCGGAAGTTTGAAGTATAACAAAGCCTTATTTATAACATCCATAGGTAAAGCATATGAAACAAAATTAAACATTGAACAAATCTTATCTGTTAAATTCAAATAATTAACCACGACAGTAAGACCTTCTGTAATAATATATATTGAGAAAAAACCCAATACACACATCAAAATAGCTGTTCTAAGCCAATTTCCCCTGACGAGTAAAAAGCTTCTCTTAAAACATTCCGGCACCGATAAATCAGGTTCAAAAGTGAATACCTGATAAACAAGAACTAAATACACCCAAAAAACTAACCCGGGAATTACAAAAAATATACTTGAACCGATTGACGATAAAATGCCAACAGCAAGTAAAAATAAAACATATTTAAAAGTTCTTCTTGTAGCAACCTCTTTATGTGATTGAAAATCATAAACTTTGCCGGTATTAATAGCACCTTCAGTCATAGAATTAAGAGCCACATAAGCAACCATATAATCCCAAAAAGCCCTCACAAAAATCAACAACCCGGGAATTGCAAGCAATAAAATTAACAACAGAGCTTTAGATATACTATCAGCCTTTGCAACAACCTGCTCTGCCAATCCCAAAGTTAAACCGAAAGATAATACAACCCCCATTACCTGTCCAAATACAGGGAACAACATATATAGAAAAAATTTATCAATATTAGAAAAATAAATTCTCAAACCGTCGGCTAAAACAAACCATA
>CABUAQ010000149.1 GCA_902489575.1 uncultured bacterium | reverse complement strand
ACGCACAATTTATAAATACCTAAACCTCGCTTACCTATCACCCAAAATAGTCAACCAACTTCTCTCCGGAACTTTAACCGTCAACCTGCAAAAACTATTTGAAATAGCCTCTAAAAACCTTAACTTCGAAGAACAGGAAAAAGTATTTAATTAAAAGAATAAAAGTACATAACTTTTCTTTATAGTAAAAAAAATTTCCCAACAGTAAAAAATATATTGACTCTATAATCAACACTATATAGACTTCTGGCTATGGGGCAGGTTGTGAAAGCAACCAAAACATTCCCTCACCGTCGGGGGTAGCAGAAATGTTACCTGAGATTACGTAAGTAGTCAAATATTGGCCGGAGGACATCTCGTCTGTAGTAGATATGGACAGTATGATATCCCCAGTCCAGCTCAGCACGAGGGAAATTCGTGCTGATAGAAAATGACGGAGCTATGTGTTTTCCATTTACCCCAAGTTATCAGTCTTTCCTTTCAGAGGGAAACGTTGCTAAGGTCAGAATATTTAGATGTCTAAATAACCTTGGTGATGTGAAAGGAGGATCAGATGAAAATGATGACTAAGCACAGATTTTTGTGTAAATGGAAAACCGTTTTATTGAAAATTATGTCGAACAGATGCGTGCTTTATTTAGCTATTCGCTTAGTCTTAAAATTAGCACAGCTTCTGTCAAATGATGAGTAGTTAAAACTAGCTCCTCACTTTTGTTGATTGGAAGACTATGTTAGGAAATGCACTGAGGTTATTAAGAGTTTTACATGATAAAAAATCAAGTGATTTAGCAAATGAACTTGGTATATCCCCTGCATATCTATCCAAAATAGAAACCGAAAAAGCTCAGCCTACCCTTGAAATATTAAACAAATACGCAGCAATTTTTCAAACGACAACTTCAGCACTTTTATTTTTTTCTGAAAATTTAGATAAAGAAAAAAACAGAGGTCCTTTTAAAATTGGTATGAGAAATATTATGCTTAAGTTATTAGAAATACTTGAAGGGTACAAAGATGAAACAGATAAAGACATATCCAATAAACAATAGCCCCTTATATAGATTATCCAATAAATCCAAATTAGCAGAACTCCTCGGCGTTTCAAAAAAATACCTTGAGCATTTTAATTATTCACGAGATAACTATAAATGTTGGAAGCAAAAGAAAAAGAATAAAAAGGGGGCAAGACCTGTTGAAGACCCTACCCTGATCTTAAAGAAAGCACAGTCTAAATTAAATAAATTATTATCCAGAGTAATCACAACTGATTATCTTATGTCTGGCAAAAAGCATTCCTGTTATATTAATAATGCTCAATATCATCTGAACAATCCTTACGTTTTTTGTTTTGATTTGCACACTTTTTTTCAAACTGCCTCAAGAAAATACATATTTAAGGCTTTTAAAAATGAATTTCAAATGCCAGCACATATTGCTTGGTTAATTACGGATTTGGTTACTATTCCCAAGTTAGATAACTCAGATGGTTATATTCCGACAGGTTCTCCATCCAGTCAAAATGTAATTTATTGGGCCTATAAAAAGACTTTCGATAAATTATTAGAAATAGCCGAAGCCAAAGCTCTGACCTTTAGTTTATATGTTGATGATATGACTTTCTCATCTCAACGGCCTATTTCGGCAACATTCCCCAAACTCATTCAAAAAATGTGTGCTCGTGTCGGATTAGAAATTAATGAGACAAAAACACAATATTTTTCAGCGAAAGATTACAAAGACGTTACCGGATGCATAATTTCTCCTAAAAATGAATTAAAAGTTCCTAACAGGCGTAGAAACGAATTAATAAATATTGTGAAAAATAAACCAATTGAAGAAATGGATATTCCTGAAATACGCAGCCTATATGGTAAACTAAATTCGATGAGACAGATAGAACCGAATATTTTCCCTCAACTATATAATCAAGCCCGCAAACGTTATTATGAACTCGGAGCGCAATATAATACAAAATCAAAACAAAAAATTAGGAAAAAGAAATGACAATAAATGAATTCTCAGGGATTATTACAGCACTTTCCACTATTTCCATGGCTGTTGTAGCAGGTTATGCTTTGCATACATGGCGCAAAGAGTTTATCGGAAAGAGAAAAATAGAACTAGCCT
>CABUAQ010000148.1 GCA_902489575.1 uncultured bacterium | reverse complement strand
CTTACTAAACAGTTTAGGGGCGTTTAAATCTTGTTCTAAAAAAATATATAATAAAATTTCTCCTAATTCTCCACCAGCACCTTGATCCTTATCCGAGGTTATTTTTCTCAATTGACTGAGAGCATCGAGAATGATTGTTCTTGATTTAATAGGATCATTTTGTGTTTCGTTTATTTTTCTTCGGTCAAAAACATATTGGCAGATATTTTGAAGCAAATATTCATATAACTGGTCATAATTAAAAAGTTTATTTTCTGTATTTAACATGTAGAGATTGAGGACGTTATTATTAACACCATCCAAATCTTCTTTGTGAATTCTATTAAAAATTCCAAATCCTTCTGAATATGATGTTTTTTTATATTCAACCATGCAGTCCTTCCTTATTTTTATGTTAGTGATTTTATTAAAAATTGAGGAATATTCAATATTTAAAACTTTTTGTACTATGGATTTATTTTTTTACTATTTCCCTGTTTTTTATTTTAAATTCCCTGATAATTTTGGAAAGGATGTTGGGATAAGCTAAGCAATTTAAGGTAAATATGATGGTGTAGGGGAGAGAATCGTGATGAAATTCCCTGTAGATTCCCTGTTATTTGGAATTGGAGTGTTTTTGATTTAGTATGCTTAATACCGTTGAGATTTACTACTCCGCCATTTTGATTAAAAAGACGCTTCATGACAGCGTCTTTTTTCGTATCCGGCGGAAACATGGGTTTTGTGAGCAGTTGACATTGCTGAAATGACTATGGTAAGCTCGTTTTATATTGGAAAATACAAAATTTCGGACAGTTATATACATTGCCGATTTTGGGCGAGTCACTTCAGTTGTTACTTGAGAGAAAAAATGAAAGAGTGGATAGAAAGTTCTTTAGGATATAACCGTTTTAGTCCTGAATTTTTAAGGCAACTAATTGAGCATGGTGCTAATAAAGCTGGTAATTATTATAATAAATACACCAAACAATATGAGGCAATATATTACAATGTATTTATAATATTAGATAAGATTAAACAGCTTGAAGAATGTGCTTTTAATAGGAATGTCTATAAGCCTTTAAGAAATTTTGGCATAGATAATTTGTTTCATATACATCATGTCCAGGCTTCTCATATTGCTTTAAATTGTATTAATGAGTTGAAAAAAAGAGCTGGTTCTTTGAAAATGTCTGAAGATGAATATGAAAAGCTCGTATATGATACTTTATTTCTTTATTATTACGTAATAGAAAAATTTGATGAGAATAAGGCAAACCAATATGCCCTTGGTAGGATGGGACATATTTTTACAGATGATGGATATCTAAAGCGTTATGAAGAAAAAAGACTTACAGGTGATTGGATTGTGTTATATCGAAAAGATAATCAAAATTATTATTTAACTCTAGCAAGACATGAAGAACCTGATGATCAGATAAAAGAAAGAGTTGTTGAAGCTTTAAAATTTTTTTCTTTTAATTAAATACTTTTTTCCTGTTCGTCAAAACTCAGTTTTTTAGAGGAGATATCGAAGAGGGTTTGCAGGTTGATGGTTAGAGTACCTTCAAGAAGTTGATTAATTATTCTTGGCGAGAGATAAGCAAGGTTTAGGTATTTGTAAATGGTGCGCTTGGAAATGCGTTCGTGTTTGGCGATGTCATCGGTTGGCATACCGCTTTCGTAAAGTTTTTTATACCGCCAAGCGTAGGCGAAGGCTCTGACGATCAGGCGGTTGTTATCATTGACGCTCATCAAACCGACCTTTCCGGCATTATAGACGTTGCTTGACAGCCCGCGGTTGATAACTATCTGTTTTTCATAGATGATTTGGTTGTTGGTATTATCGGTAATAAACTCCAGCGGGTTATTGTTTTCGTTTAGCGAATCGCCGGTATAGGCTGAAAGGGTTATCGGATCAATATTAAAAAAGAAAGTTAAGCGATCTTTTTGATAGATGATTTTGTTAATGAAGTTGCGGATAAAATTGTGTTGCGCGAAATAGTCCATATCGTTGAAGTTTATAAACTTTAGAGCCATCGCGCTGTCTTTATTCAGTCCGGTTAGGTCGCTATTAAGAATCTCAATAATGGCATCTTTGGCGAGCTTATCAATTTGCTCCGTGGGCAGGAACAAACCCTTAATAGAATAGTAATGTCGTTTGGTAGCTTTCTTT
>CABUAQ010000147.1 GCA_902489575.1 uncultured bacterium | reverse complement strand
AAACGTTATATGCCGATTTCTGTCCTTTAGGGCGGATGTCGGCCTAATAAGGCTATGCGCTGAATAAGCCGAGCCGTTTGCGTTTATACGGTTTTCTAACATCCGCCCGCCTTTTCTTAAAGAGCGGGTTTTGTTTTAACTATGACTAAAGGATGTAAATCGTATGAAAAAAATAGCAATAATACTCTTAACATCAGCGGCTTTATCCGGCTGTGCTTCTATTATAAAAGGAGGAAGTCAAGATATTGATATTACAACAAATAACGGACAAAGTGTAAATGCAACAATCTTTACAAAATCAGGAATACAAGAAACTAATATTCCACAAACAATCGCCGTACAAAAAGATAGTCAAGACATTACAATTACAGTTAAAGAAGGACGATGCAATAGAGAATCCGTAACTATCGCTAAATCACATATACAACCTTGGTTTTGGGGAAACATGATAACAGGGGGCATCCTCGGTTCAACAACAGACTCGTTAACAGGAGCTATGTGGCAATACGACAATACAATTGTCGTCAACGTAGATGAAAAAACAACCTGCAAATAACAACATAGCCAGTATTGTGTTTTTATGAAAATATACAATACCGGATTTTTCTAGGATAATACAATGAATAAAAAATTGACTATCTATCTAAGTATATTTTTATTATCTTCATGTGCCACAATGTTCAACGGCACAACCAAAAACATTCATATGATGACCTCCAACGGTGACAGTGTTAAGGCGGACATTACAAGTAAAGGGGGAACTCAAACAATAACCCTGCCCGGCTCTGTTACCGTGCAAAAAGGAAATGATATATCTGTTAATGTTAAAGAAGATAAATGCCACCGTTCATCTTCTTACGTCATTAATAAGAATTTAGATATATTCTTTTTAGGAAATGCATTTAATTATTGGACTGGAACAAGCACAGATATACCTAATGGCGCTATGTGGACATACGATGATAATGTAGTTGTACCGGTATATCGCAAAGATGACTGTAAAAAGTAAATTACTAATTTTAGCGATATGCAGTTTGCATTGTAGTCAAGCTCGTGCCGAATATACTTTCGAACAGCTAAAAGAATTATCGTTGCCGGAAACTTACAGTTCTGTTGAATGGAAAAACTTACTCCATTACGACAATGAAAAAAGTGTCATAAACAAAGAAAGTAATTTTTTCTTATCTTCAGACGGCTTTAAGAATCCTCAAGCTGAATATCTGGCAACATTAAAAGCCATAACAGAAAATATTAAACAACAGGATAATCATGCTATTTGTAAATATCCGGCACGGTTTGACTACATTCTGCATTCGTTAAAATTGAAAAAACAAGATTTTAATCTACCGATATGTAAGGATTATCAGGAATACAGGAAAAAAGTTCCGATTGATTCTGTTTCCGTAGTCTTTGCGGCAGAAAGCAATCGTAGCCCTTCATCAATGATGGGACATGCTTTTTTAAAGTTGCAAGGGACAAATGAAAAAGGTTTAAAAGAACATTCTTTCAGTTATTTTGCAGCATTTAATATTGAAAATAGCTTGCAATTTTACATAGATATCATAACAACAGGAATAGACGGCGCCTATATTTTATCTCCTTATAAGTACAAGATAGACGAATATTTAATCGGAGAAAAACGCTCCCTGTGGGAGTTTGATATAAATCTGACGACAGAAGAAATTGAGCGTTTGAAAAGCCATATTTGGGAGTTAAAAGGCCATAATATCAAATATTCCTTGGTTTCTCATAACTGTAATACTGCTGTTGTAAGCATATTAACAACAGCAAATCCAGAGTTTAAAACCTCCAATATCAAACCATTCATAACACCTGTGGAATATCTTAAAGAGCTTTATAATAAGCAAAAAATTAAGAAAATTTCTATTGAACCAACTGAATATATGCGTAAAAAAATACACAAAAACGGAACTAAAAACATCTTGTCCGCTAACAATTCAAGTCGGATTTCCATTCAATATCAATCAATATCTCCAAACTATGTCTTATTTCAATTAAGTCCTGTATATCAAGATATCAGAGATACAAATTCTGCTTATCATGACGAATTGGAAAGTAAGATAGGAGAAATCGGACTAGGATATTCTTTCAAAAAAAATAAGACCTTTGTAGAAAGCATAAATATCTTAAAAATGCGTTCTATTTTAGATTATACCCTTGAAGC
>CABUAQ010000146.1 GCA_902489575.1 uncultured bacterium | reverse complement strand
GGCAACGCCGAATCGGAATTAAGCAACATTTCAGACAAAATTGTAACCGCTGTTAATGATGTATACAGTGATAAAAACATATCCATTACAGCAGAGGACATAAATTATGACAGTGCTTTCAAAATATATGTCGATACAAATGTTTTTAAATTATCCACTAACGTAGCAGGTGAAATTGAAAATGCACTTGAAAACGGAAACTATATTTATCTGTTACCGATTGATACAGTTAATGGAACCGTGGTAGTTAATTTCCAAAAGGGGCTTCCTTTAAGTGAGAATGCAAAAGCTATTCTTTCTGAGGAAGAACAGCAAGAGGTATTAGATAATGCGGGGAAATGGGTCATTTCTAGCCTTGCATTATACAAAAATGGAAATTCAAACTATGATTATGAAAAAAAACTTTCAAGTATCATCGATGAAATTCCAGCAGATACAATATTGGTTGGTGGTTTACCAATATTCCAAGATGTTGTTGCCCTCATTCCTAATAGTGATGGTGTAATAGAAGAAATTGTTCCTGTTACCGCAACAGCTTATGATGAAAATTTAGTCACTTATGCAAGAAGTAATTCTGTAATTTATGATTACGAACAAGTAAAAGAAATTGCTAATGATTTACCAGAAGCAAATTCGGATATGGCTGGCGGAACAGATGTTAAAGATGTTGATCATTCTCAAGTAACCTATGCTCGGTTTATTTGGGGGATATTAGCTTTGTCAGTATTTGGTTGTGCATTTTTCTTTTTCAAGAAGAGAAACAGATTCTAAAACAAATCTTATTTGATGGAGGGCATGTGATATGAAAAAATTATTTCCATTATTGATTGCTTTTACATTATTATTTTCATTTCCTTTACCAACGTTTGCGGCAGAATCAAATGACAGGCAACAAAATACATCATTTGAAATCTCCCTTGAAGAAGCGCTTGCATTAGCTGATCCAGCCGATATCACTGTACAAAATGGTATTACAACTATTCCAGTTAAGTTAGACATAAGCGAAGAAGTTTACACGGAAGTAGTAATTAAAGTAAACAATTTAACTCGTGCGCGCGCAAAAAGTTTTTCTATGGAGGGTTGGTTTCGCCTAACTTCAAGCAAAGAGATTGTATCCGTATATGGCTTAGATGGAACTTTTGAATATACTGGATCATCAGCAACAGCAACTGGTTCAAGTGGCTATCATAATCCAACAGCTTCTGGATGGAGCGGAACATATAATCTAAGCGATGAAGAAAGCGATGACGGAAGTGCCTCTATTATAGGAAACTATACGCTCAAAAAGAGTGGTAAATATAATAATAGCGCAAGTTGTAAAGCAAAATGTAGTAAAAGCGGAAAAATCAGTTTTTCTGGAGATTATGATGAATCAACTATAATTTAATGTGGAGGTAAAGATAAATATGTATACAAAACTTAAACAACTTATCGCAGCAACTTTGTCCGTATTTTTGTTAGGAACTATGTCTCCTACAACTGCTTTTGCAGCAGACCATACTTCAATCAAACCAACACAAAACGATTCTATCCTGCTGAATACCAATAACTCAGAAGTTGGTATAGAGCTTTATAATTCTGAACCAGTCACAATTGCCAAGTATCAAACTGCTTCTGCATGGCAATCTGGACGCTTTTATTTGAAGTCTGATAATTCTACATTGGGTGAATTTAAGACCGTTGGCGAATTTACATATGATGGAACCATCTGTAATGTAACAAACTGTAAAAACAGTGTTTGGAATGTTGCTGATGGTTGGCAGGTTAAAAATAGCGCTTCTGAGAAACAGGTTTCTCCCACTTTTGCAAAAGCAGTTGGAGTATTTGAATTGTATAAAGAAGGCCTTTTTGGAAATAAGCTTTCTTCATCAGCCACAATTACAGTAAGTTGTAATCAAAATGGAAAAACAAACCGTGAATTTAATGGTGATGAAGCTACCGAGTAGTTTAATTATTTCTATCCCCCCTAATGCAGTTATGACCACCAACAATGAAATAGTTATTTTATTTGGTTATTGTTCTACAACATCTAATACGATGAATTAGATAACAAAAAACTGAAATCACATTGTCTACAGGAAACGGAAAGCAGTAAACCCTAAAAAGGTTTGCTGCTTTTCTGCATTCGTTTTTAAAACTTTGGCAAATAGCGCCGATGGCTTGCAAACGTCAAACGTAAGGTAAGCGTCCAATAAGAGGGTGTATCGAAATTTCTGGCTGTTGCATGTAAACTAT
>CABUAQ010000145.1 GCA_902489575.1 uncultured bacterium | reverse complement strand
GACTGAGACTTTTGAGAGACATCGCTCAAATCAAAATCGTAACACGAATTGAAATGGGCAAAAAATTTGAGAGACATTTCAAGAAAAAAGAGGGATTAAAGTAATAAAACTTTAAACCCTCTTTTTTTAGTTTGCCCTTTTATATTGTTTATCCATCAAAAATGCAAAGGCAGATACTTTTTGATGTTGTTATCGAATTTATGTTTGTAATAGTTCGCTTTGGGGGACAATTGCTCTTTATTTGTTGATATTATGCTTTTTCTACGATATAATTAAAATTGTAATATTATAAGGGTTATCATACTGTTACAGCAGAAATTGATGAATTTGTTACATTTGTCAGAAAGGGTGCAGAGATTATAGAATGCTTTGCGTGAGGAAAAATTATGACAACTAAGGAATACTTACAGCAGATAGATGATGTAATCACAAACGGGAAATATAAAGATAGTTGGGAGTCTTTATCCAATCACAAAACACCGGACTGGTATTATAAAGGCAAGCTTGGAATATTTATTCACTGGGGAATATACAGTGTACCGGCTTATGGCAACGAGTGGTATTCGCGTTCAATGTACGATAAAAAATGCAAAGAATATTTATATCACAGAAAAAATTACGGGCCTCAAAATAAATTCGGTTACAAAGATTTTATACCTATGTTTAAAGGTGAAAAATTCAATGCAGATAAATGGGCAGCACTTTTCAAGGAAAGCGGTGCAAAATTCGTTATGCCCGTGTGTGAGCATCATGACGGATTTGCTATGTATGATACGCAATTTAACCGCTGGAATGCCACAAAAATGGGGCCGTGCCGAGATGTTATAGGCGAAATAAAAAGTGCCTGCGAAAAACAGGGTTTAACTTTTTGTGCATCAAGCCACAGGGCTGAACATTACTTTTTTATGAATATGGGAAAAACGATTGACAGTGATGTAAATGATGAAAAATATCAAGATTTTTACGGACCTGCTGTGCATTGCCCTGAATTTGACGGTAATACACTTCATAAAACAACTGCAAACACATATTCAATCGGTGCAAGCAAAGAATGGCTTGAAGATTGGCTTGTGCGAACCTGCGAACTTATAGATAAATATCAGCCGGCTGACCTTTATTTTGATTGGTGGATACACAATCACTCATTTAAACCGTATTTAAAAAAGCTGTGTGCATATTACTACAATCGTGCAGACGAATGGGGCGAAGAGGTTACTGTTAACTACAAGCACGAAGCGTTTGCACCTACTGTTGCTACATTTGATGTTGAGCGCGGTGCGTTAACAGATATATCCCCTATTCCTTGGCAAACCGATACTGCGATAGGCAAACGCTCGTGGGGATATACAAAAAACAACGAATTCAAATCAGCAAGGCACATTATTACTGATTTAATAGATATTGTAAGCAAAAATGGAATGTTACTTTTGAATGTAGGCCCAAAAGCCGACGGTACAATTACAGATGAAGAAACTGCTGTACTGAAACAATTAGGCGCTTGGCTTAAACTAAACGGTGAAGGAATTTACAACACAACATTTTGGAAAACCTTTGGCGAAGGAAAAGTCAATAACAAAGCGGGATTTTTCCAAGATTCAAGTGAAAAGAAATTTACAAATAAAGATTTTCGATTTACATATAAAAACGGGTATATCTACGCATTTCAAATGCGCCCTAACGGTAAGGACGCTGTAATAAAAACACTTAAAAAGAAAAACGGACCTGATTTTATAATTAAAAATATTACACTTCTTTCAACCGGCGAAAAGCTCGAATTTGAAAGAAGCGATACTAAATTAACAGTTAAAGCAAACAGCCGATTTAGCGATAACTACCCTATTTGTTTTAAAATCGAAATTGATTAGGAGCAATTTATGGAATATAGTTTTGATATAAATTCTGAAACCGAAAAATTTGAACTGTATTATTTAAAATGTATATGTGCATGCAGAGCACACGAGGGCTTTTATATTGTTTATCCATCAAAAATGCAAAGGTAGCGCTTTACTGTGTTAAATTTATGATGTTACTTCTTTTAGAATTCTGTGATATATTGTTCATGTTAATTATCGAGAAATCAGCGAACATGCTTTTTCGATAATTACGCTCCCTCGTTCAAAGAACTCGGTCAATTTCTGTTTAAAGATTTCTTTTTCCGGTATTTTCTGTCCCTCTGATTTCCTCATGATAGAAATAATCCACGATCACCGGATGTCCCTGCGGGACTCTGCCATAAGGCATTTCATTATCCACAA
>CABUAQ010000144.1 GCA_902489575.1 uncultured bacterium | reverse complement strand
TCTAAAAATTCTCAATTCATTGTTCATAACGCCTGCAACGGTTGATTCAAGACCTTTTGCACTGTATCCGTAATCATCTATTACTAAATCGGCTAGTCCGTTCATGTTAGTAAAAGCCTGTTCATAAGTTTTTGCAGACGGCTGATGAGAAAGATTTGCACTGGTTGTTGCAAGTACGTGTTCTGGTATAATTTCGCAAATTTCTTTAAAAACTTCGTTATCCGGAACTCTAATTCCGACAGTTTGCATATTAGATGTTATGTAGTCAGGGGTATTTTCATTTTTATCCGTAACAATTGTTAATGCTCCGGGAAAATATTTTTTTATAAGCCGCTGACCGATCTTTGGTACAGGTTTAACATAATTTAGCAGGTGATAAACCTCGTTAGACATAAGTATGAGCGGTTTTTGAGTTTCGCGTTTTTTTATTTCATAAATTTTTTTTACGGCTTTTTCATTCTCTGGTAAGCAGCCCAGTCCCCATACAGTGTCTGTTACGTATGCGATAACTCCGCCTTCTGTCAATACTTTTATTATTTCTTCTGAGTTTTTTATAATCATATCCGGCCTCTTCAAGATTTATTATACACCAAAACAAAAAAGAGACGGCATATTATAAGTTTTGAAATATTAAAATATCTGTTTATAATTGACTTTTTTTTTAACATCATTATTATAAATATAAGGTAGAAGTAAAAAGGATTTATAATATGGCATCAGGTTCATCTATTATTTCAAATATTTCATCAAATTTAACCAATACTTATTCTTATCTTGCATCTTTGTATCCTGACGAAGGGGTTACTTATGATAATATTACAAAGGCAAGAAATGATAATTCAAATTATTTAACTTTAAATCAATCTTTCGCATCTTATTTGCAAAATAATTTTTCAATGCTTGATAAAGATGGTGATGGTGTTATTGGTGCAGATGAGATGAATAAAATGACTAACACTCTTATTTCATCTGGGGTATCTCGTCAGGAGCTTTCGCAACTTGCAGCGTCAGGGACTTATTCAAGTGATATGGTAAGTAAGATTTTAGAAAATTTTGATCAGATTGATACTAACCATGATGGAAGAGTTACCAGTGCCGAAATTTCATCTTTTACATATTCTTGTAACAAGCAGGAAAAGATTGATGAGGAAAATTACAAAAAAGCTACCGGAACATCTATATTCTACGGTGATGACGATGCTTCTACCGATGTTTCAAGTTATAGTATTTTGAGTTATAAGTATAAAAATTTTAACTCGTAATATGCAATATTATTTTATTTGCCTATGCAGAAATTATCAAATATGTTGTTTAGTATATCATCTGTGATAACTTCTCCTGTGATTTCATCAAGTGAAAGCAATGCCGATTTCAGATCAATGTAAATCATATCCTGGAGTTCTTCAATTTCGGCAGCGTGCAGTGCGTTTTCCAAACTTTTTTTGCAGCGAAGCAAGCATAATTGCTGCCGTTGGTTTGTTATAAATTCTGTATCTTCAGGGGTAAACTGGCAGATTGTATTTTTTATGGTTTCTTGTAGTTTTGTAAGTCCGTATTTACTTTTGATTGAAATAGTAATTGTATTTGGTAGCTCTTCTTTAAAATTATCTATTAAATCAATTTTGTTTGCAATGATAATGTGTGGTTTATCTTTTATAATGTTATAAATTTCTTTATCTTCATTGGTCAGACCTGTTTGAGAATCATATAAGAATATGATTAAATCAGCTTCTTGAGCTGCTTGTTTTGAATATTCAATACCGATTTCTTCGACTTTGTCTATGTTTTCATCTTCTCGAATGCCTGCTGTATCAATTAAAGTTACTGCTACACCAAGATCAAGATTTTCTTTGATAATATCTCTGGTTGTCCCTGCAATATCTGTGACTATCGCTCTGTCAAGATTTAGTAAGGCGTTGAATAGTGAGGATTTCCCTACATTAGGACGTCCGACAATTGCTACTTTTACCCCCTGGCGTAGAATGTCTGATGATTTTGCACAGTCAAGTATTCTGTTAATTTCATTAAGTGATTGATTAAAATTTTTAATTAAATATGTATATTCAGGTTCTGTGACATCCTCAGGAAAATCAATGCCAGCAACTATTCTGGATGCAGTTTCGAATATATCAGACTTTATTTCGTTTATTTTTGTTGCAAGAACCCCTGATAAATTTTTTGCTGATTGTATTGCAAAATTTGAAGTTTTTGCATGGATTAAATCATTAACAGCTTCAGCTTGAGATAAATCCAGTTTTTTGTTTAAAAAAGCACGTTTAGTAAATTCTCCGCGTTCTGCTATTCTTGCCCCGTTTTTTAGGATAATATCTAAAATATTTTTGACAACATTCACTCCTCCGTGGCATTGAATTTCTATGACATCCTCGCCTGTATAGCTGTTTGGGTTTTTAAAGGGAAGAATTACCACTTCATCAATTTTTATATCTTTGTCGACAATCCAACCGTGGCAAATTTTACCTGCCGGCAAGTCTTTTTTATTTGTTATTTTTAGGGCAATGTCAAAACTTTTGTCCCCTGAAATCCTGATAACTCCGACACCGCCGGTGCCGATAGGGGTTGAAATTGCCGCAATTGTTTCAAATTCTTGAGTAA
>CABUAQ010000143.1 GCA_902489575.1 uncultured bacterium | reverse complement strand
AAAAGATGTAGAACTTAACAAAATCTACGGGGAATTGAAGAAAGCATATCCGTTTGAAAGCATTCCGGAAATCAGAAAAAAATACCTTTCAATGCACATTCAAAAATACGGTTACTTAACCTACTCATACCAAAAAGCACTGGATGAATTAACCAATGCAGAAACGCTTTTTGCTCTGGAGGAAAAGTGGAAGCAGAATAACGTATTTAAAAATAACAAATTTCATTTTAAAAATAACCAAATAAGTGTACTTGCAAGAAATCAGGAAAAAAATTCAGACTGGTTCAAAAAAGAAGGTCACGATATTAAACTTATCAATCTCGCTGCTCTTGGCAATGGCAATAAATCTACAGAAACCGGTAAATTCTTTGACTGGCTGAAGCAGCTGTTAATACTTCCAACAGGAAATCTTGATAACGGGATATATAACACTACAATTTATCTCATTCCGTTCCATCCGAGAGAATTTGGGTGTGCATATCTCCCAAAAAGCAATGAAGTAAGTAACAAAATAAAAGACGACAATATTGAAAAACTCACAGGAATGGATGCAAAAAAACAAGTTCAAACATTTATTGAAATGGCACAACTTGCAGGACATCCGGTGATTTACGATATACTTCCGCAAACCGGACGTTTCTCAAAATTCGTACTTGCTAATCCACAAGTTGCGCGCTGGTATGATATCACCGAACTTCAAAAACAACTTATAGCAAAAGTTGATGAAGTTGCAGAATTTCTATCAAAAGATCACGATCAAGACGATATCCAAATTGCCAAGGATGTTTATGTTCAAAGACTTCAGGGGAATTCCGGTGATCTTAGCCCGGCATTTCAAGAGTTGTACAACAATTTTGAAGGCATAATGATTGAACACAAAAAACAATTTTCAAACACCATGCTCGAAAAACCTTACCAGAATAAAATTCATAAACGAGTAAAAGAGCTTGTTGCAAAGATCCATGAATTCAAAAATGATAAGAGAAAACTCGAAGAAAGCGACATAACAAAACAAATCGAAACAATCCAGCTTCTGATGAATGAAGGACTATGGCCTGCACCCGGCGGGGCGTGGTGTTCTGCAGGAGTTCCGATATATGACGGAATGAGTGAATGCGGGGGGTATCCGACATTCAGACACTATGATTATAAAGGAGATGATGTAACTGCATTTGCAAATCTGGACTGTCAAACTCCATATTACTTCGTTAATATGGAAAACGGTAAATTTAATGAAGATATTATTGAACTTTTCATAAACAATATGAAACAACTTCAGAAGGATTATAATTTTGACGGATTTAGAGTTGACCATATTGATCACGTTGTAGATCAGGTATCTGAACGTAACGGAGTTCCGATAAGCTACAGAGCGCCAAGATATGTTCTAAAAAAGTTAAACACAACAATGAAGAAAAAGATTCCCTATTTTGCAACACTTGCAGAATATATGTTGTGGGATAATTTCTATAAAGAATACCATCAGGATATGAAGTTTGACTTACTATGGGGAAATGACATTGTTTCACAATTTGATAAGACTCCGGAAAGAATTTCTGAAGACAATCAATATTTAACAAATTACAATATAAAATTTAAAAAAGGCAATATGCTTTCAATATTAAAAACATATAACAATCAGGACGGAGAATTTCATTGCATAGACCAGTATCCTGCACAGTTAGGAGAAAACGGAGCATTGTATAAATGGTTTAAATACAAGTTTTTGCCTGGAGGGAAATATGCACAAAGACCGATGATGTACGCTGACGGTGATGAAAGCTTTACTCAAGGGGGCATTGAGTACACAATTGGTGAAGAAGTTGCAATGAAACGTTCTGTTAACGAAGATTTCTACACAAAATTCGATGCAATAGACAGATTTGTAAAGAACAATAAAGTTATCAACCAGGGCGAAGCACAGATAATAGTTGATGATGAAGACGGATTTAGTTCCTGGCTTATTACCAGAGAGCCAATGCGAAAAGCGTATTTGATAGTATCAAACCACAAATACCCGACAGAGAAGGTTACAAAAACAGCTGCAACCGGAGAAAACTACAGAGAAATAGTAGAAGGCTACGCTGTATTTGATAAAGAAATCTACATACCAAGTGATTATAATCTTGTGAATGAATATGTACTTAAAGAAAAGGATTACGAGCCGCAAAAAATAGAGAATTCTGACAGTATAAATTTTGAAAAACTTGAACCTGGGGAATTCCGTATTTACGAGCTGGAACGCGGCTAGGAATATGTTTAACCGCTGCGATAACAGGTTATCGTTGTCCGACGTGGCAATCCTGAGGTAGATACAAAATACCACTAAACTAAGACTTATTCTCGTCGCTGCGAGGGAACATTATGACCGAGGCAATCCATTTCTTTAGCTCCTGTTTGACAGTATTTCAACAATGTATTACTTCGCTTCGTCCGCAATGACATATGCTCACCGCACCTGATACATTGCACCAACAGCAATACATATGAACCTGAGCAGTCCCCGTTCACTAGACATTTAGAGTAACAAAACTTAATATAGCCAATAAAAATAAAAAAAATTAACAATTCTTTACAATAGACAAAACAGAGTAACAATAAGGGTTTTTAAAAATATAAAAAAATTTTTCTAATACTAAAGTATTAATTTTTCA
>CABUAQ010000142.1 GCA_902489575.1 uncultured bacterium | reverse complement strand
AATATATAACATTAAAGAATTAATCGTACTTTTTACATTTAATTGTAACATTTTCGTAATTATCAGGCAAAAATATTTATTCTTTGATTTAAAATAAATGTGTAGCAATTAATTACTTAAATGGTGTGAAATGAATATAGACTCAATTAAAAATTATCCCACCGGCTCGTTAGTCAAACACAAGCGAAAGAACCAGAATGTGCTTGAGGATAGGCAGAAGAGTGCGGATTTGTGTGAGAGGAAAAATGTGAATAGAGGATATTATGGCGGCAGCTTTACGGGTATAAAAAACGTAGCTGCCGTTGCTGGTTCTCTGGCTCCCAAAAAACAAGGAAAAATCAGTAAACTGTTTGACAAAATGCTTGAACTTTGCGACGAAAAAACAGTTATTGCTCAAAATCTGGTTGCACTATTTCTTGCTGCGGGGTTGAGACCTCTGGCAATTATGTCACTACCCGGAGACAAAGACAAAGATGACAAAAAATATGCTTCAGGACACTCAATTGCTTCCGGAATTATTGGCTTCGGATTTTCTACAATTGTAATGTCCCCGCTTGATGCTGCAGCTAAAAAACTCACAGCTCCAATTTCTGAAGCTTCAACAGTTATTCAAGCCCAAAAAGACATACTCGCAGGTAAACAGGTAAAAGATAAAGTCCTGAAAAAAATGGAAAAAATTAAAGAAAAATATAAAATAAATGACTTATCCGAACTCGAAAATATTGAAGTATTCAAAAAACTTAAGAAAACCTATAATGCTAATACTCTTGTTGAACTTGATCACTCTCAAGCGTACAAAAACGTAACCAGAATGCTAAAAATGGCCCCAGATGTATTTATTTTTGGAATCGCAAAAGCAATGTTAACAATTGCTCTTATACCGCCGATTTTGAAATATGGCTTCGGTATGGAGAAAAAGAAAAAAACTCAGGAACCACCACAGTCTGCAAACCAAATAAAAACTCAGACTGTTGAAAATAACAAACAACAAAATACTACCCCGGTTTCATCTCAACCCATCATAAAACCTGAGATGAGCAAATTTGCAGGAGGGCTAAAATAATGAACATTACCTTAAATACGACGAATTTTAACTCTCTATATCAATACAAAAATAACCAGATTAATAGAAGTAACAATCAATCTGTAAAATATAGTAAAATATCTTACAATCAACCGTCCTTTAGCGGTAACATCACAGATATTCCAGCAAAGTCTAAATTATTAGATCCATTTAAAAAGCACTACAACAGATTTACAACCTGGCTTTCTAAAAACTACACAGAAAAATTGTATAACTCAAAATTTGCAGCCTGGCTGGCTAAACATTCTAAAAAATTAGACGGCGTAGTTGACCACATGCAGGTTATGGGTTCTGTAATCATCTCAGGTATGTACATGATACAAACCTTAAGAAACAAACAAATGGATGAAGACAGAAAAAGAACACTGGCTGTCAATCAGGGCTTAACTTTTGCATTTGCAACACTGGGTTCTTACATTGTTGACCGCAGTTTAGATAACTGGTGGGAAAAAGTTACTGTTAAATACGCTCAAAAACAAACCGGCAACAAGGATCTTGGAAAACTTATCAAAGACGCGAACAGGACTATTATTGCAAAAGCTGAAAAAGATCTTGGTAAAAACTGGAAAGATATGACTAAAAAAGAACGGCCTCAACTAATGAATACGTTAAAATATATTGAGGAAAACTTACCTAATACAGGTCTTGAATCAAGATTGAGAGGTATGGGCGTATTGAAAAAACTAATCATCTTCGGCTCAATATACAGATTTATCGTACCGGTAGCAGTGACACCTTTTGCTAACAAAATAGGTGACAAACTCGTTCAAAGAAAAACACAGAAAAACCAAGTTCGCTCTGATTCAAACAAAGATAAATCTAACGAAACTACAAAGGCTTAGTTTTCATAAAAACAAAAATATCCCGCAAAAAATATTTTGCGGGATATTTTGACAATCTTAAAATTTTGACAAAACATTTACTTGGAAAGCTGCTGTATTCGACAAAAATAAGGGTTATTCTGATATCTTGCCCAGGTAATGTACGCTTTATTTCCTTTAATTATTGTTGAACCAACAACGACATATTTATTAGGACCCTTTGCATTTTTTTGTTCAGCATACAACTCAAGCTCATATTTTTCAACATCTTTTGATTTGTCCTTCATAGATGCATAAAGTTCATCAAGCTGAACACTCGGAAATGAACAATCCAATTGATAATTTCCGCTGCTATCGGATACAATTTCCTGATATTTGCAAGCACCATTTTTCCAGCCGATAATTCTTCGGGTTGTCTTGAATTCTTTTCCTTCAAACTCAGAAGATACAGTTTCTTCATATCTATCACAATCTTCAAAATGTTTTATAAATTTAGACGAAAATTTTGTATATGTCGCTGCAAAGGCAGAACCTGCAACAGCAAAAATAATACCAAAAGCAAGTAAAGTTACGGTTGATTTTTTCATATCCTTCCCCCTTCTAAAATTTTGATACCTACATTATAGCAAAAATTATTATTTAGTAAAGAAATGCATTAAACATTCAAATTAAAATAAAAATCTCATCATTTTGTATGATTACAAATCTTAAGGAAATGATAATATAATCATATACTCCTTAGAGACTAAGATACACATATCCCTAATCAACAGCTATGCACCTCAGTACATAGCTTTTTTTTATACATTTGTCGCAGCAGTTCCAAATTTGTAAGAGTTCTGCTGCCAGCCGGATAAAGGTTATAAACATAAATCAGTTTTTACAAAATATATTTT
>CABUAQ010000141.1 GCA_902489575.1 uncultured bacterium | reverse complement strand
AATCCGCCTCATCTGAAAAACCTTCTTTTAAAATTTTTGCACGATACTCAACATCTTTTTGAGAAAGATTATTTTGTACAATAAGTGAATACCGTCTAAAAATCTGGTGAAGCAACGACATTCGCGAATTATAACCACGAAACTTCACCTCATTTAATATATCTTTTAATATAAACTGTGACACCTCTAACCCTGCCAAATTAGGCAGTATAACAGGATTATCAAAAATATTACGATCTTCTAAAAAAGCCCAGTTATCAGACACTGTATTATACACAAGAGAAAAAAACGAATGTACATTCAATTTTTCCAAAGACTCAACTTCTGCAGATTCCAAAACCGCATTTATAAAAGAATTTTTTAAGGTAGAATTTTGCACTAAAACCAAAATTTCAGAAGACGGAACACCACCGTTTAAAAGCTCAACATACCGTTGTCTTAATATCTCCGTCTTATTTGAAGCAAGACTACCCTCAATTAACAATTTCAATACTCCTTTTAATGTAATTTTAACATAAAATTCCGCTAAAACTACATTATCAAAATGATTGCCTAAACATCAAAAATGAACTATTATTTGAACATCGAAAGAGTGTAATACAAACAACCAATCAACGGAGGAACAAGGAATGGCAACTAAAAAAGTAACTTTATCACAAGAAGAACAAATCGGTTTTGCAGCTGGAGAAATCTACAACTACTTACACCAGAACGGAACAACTTCATTTGCAAAAATGAAAAAAGAATTAGACCTGAAAGGTAACTTTGCAGATTTAGGTTTAGGCTGGTTAGCAAGAGAAAACAAAGTTGAAATCTCTCAAAAAGGGCCTGCTGTAAAAGTTAGCTTAAGATAGTCTATTAACCGGATAAGATAAATTAAAAATAACAGATATTACAAAAATGTAACATCTGTTATTTTTTTGACAATTATCAGAAGCAAAATATCTTTATAAACCTATAGGGGATATTTATAGAGGAAAATAATATGGGACTTGTTGTACAGTTCATTAAAGGCGTAAAACCATTATTAGGGGATTTAAAAGATTTAAAATATATCAAAACTTCAATGCCGATAAATACAAGCATAGATTCAGGACTGAATTTCAGGAAAAGTGTAACCGGTGCAGCTCCTGCACTGTTTAAGCCGTCTAAAGCAGCCAGGTACCGTATAAAACCTGACCTAACAATGCCAATTAATCCGGAAACATTATACCTGAACAAACCTGCATTCAAAGTGACGTGGACAGAATTAAAAGGGAAAAACGAACTCGCTCTTGGAGAACTCGGAAATATTTCCTTACACCTTGCCAAAGAATATGAAAATGCACTTCCAAATGCTAAAAAAGAAATCAGCGAAATATTTGAAGGCTTTGACATATCTATACGTTCCAAAAGTGCAAATTCCGTATACTCAAAACTTGAACGCATGATAATAAAAGGTAAAAAAACTATAACAACAAATGATGAAGCTCGGGAAATTATTCAAGATGCGATAGGCGGAAGAATTACGCTAAAAAATCTTACAAAACAAGACATCTTAGCAATTATCAATTCTATCAAAATTGACGGGAAAGCGCTTAATCAGAAAGAAAAACAGCTCATTCTAAAGCTATTTTCAAACGACAAACTAACAGATGCAGAACTTGAAATAGCACAAAAGCTTGCAAAACCTGTAAAACTGGAACTCGCAGAAAAACACTCCGCTCCTGCAGTCAGAAAATTCTTGCTTTCAGGGATTAAAGATGCACTAAACAGGAAAGTTACAACCATAGAAAAACTTAAACAAGCAGGAATTAGCCGGGACT
The DNA here is from genome assembly GCA_902489575.1 of uncultured bacterium. Lineage (GTDB taxonomy): Bacteria > Cyanobacteriota > Vampirovibrionia > Gastranaerophilales > Gastranaerophilaceae > Zag111. The sequence continues at coordinate 1,049 of CABUAQ010000141.1, read as the reverse complement.
TGATAGAAGAAGTGATAAACAATCCAAAAATTCGTCCGCTGAAGATGACAGAAATTAATAACTACAAAGGTGCTGACGGAATTGCATATTTCTCAGACAGGCAGATAAGAGAATTTGAAAAATTGCAACTTGCAACAGGTGAAAAAATGGATATTATTACCTGCGCCGAAAACATTGATTTATCAAAATACGGAGTTAATTTACTTCCAAAATCCGCTCAGGATGCAATTAAAAAATCAGGTTACACAACAGGACAAATTAATGTTGAATTAAGTGATGGAACACTTGCAGAAATTCAAGTGAGAGGCACAGGACCGTTTGGAGAATATGAACACCTTAAATATGATGCCGGTCAGGGTAAAAATACCCTTGGTGAAATCTATCAGTCTTATGCAAAAACAGTTCAAAATTTATCTGATACAGACTATGCAAAATATGATAATTATGTAAGTAAAACTTACGATTATTACAGAAATCCTGAGCTTGGCATTGTAAGTTCAAAACCACAACTTCCTGATGGATTTGACCCGATTTTGTCAGAAGAAAGCATGAAACATTTACATGAACTTGACAAAATTGATCAGGCAAACAAAATGAAAACATTCATCCCGCACATAGAAAACCCAACCGGTGATATAAGATTTATGGCATAGAATTTACAGTATAGACTTAATAGAGGCAAATATGATAAAATTTAATAAAACAGAAATCAAAAAAATAAACACTTTAAAAAGGAAACTTCCCGTGGATTTTGAAAACCAATTAAACAAATTGTTGAAAGTTTTAAAAACACGTGCTGAATACGAGCTAAGTGATACAGTTTACTACAGACCCGTAAACGAAGCACTCCAAAACACTAATAAAAAACTTTACTGCAAATCTGTCGCACTATCAATTGTGCAAGATGAAACAAACAAAGCTCAACATCTTCTCGAAGTGTCAATGCTGCACCCGACAATGATGATAGAAGTAAAACGTCCGCTTGCATCCGGCAATAAACAAACAATTATGAACTTTTTAAACAATGAAAGTTCACTAAAACTTCTAAA
>CABUAQ010000140.1 GCA_902489575.1 uncultured bacterium | reverse complement strand
AATAGTTGTATTTCTCTGTGTTTTATCAGCTGTTCCCGTCGTGATTTATATAAAAGTGTTGCCGTTGGCAGTGTCTGACTCCCGGGTAATTTCGTATGTAGAATCAGTTGCACAAAAAGCCGTCGGGGTTGATGTGAATATTGAAAAACCTGTTTTAAAAACCGGTTTTTCTCCGGTTTTAGCTTTTAGTGCCGATAAAATCAATTTAACTAAGGATAAAAAAGAGTTATTAAATATAGATAACTTGGCGGCAGAAGTTTCTTTTGCGGAAATATTGAAAAAGAATATTATTATTAACCATGTTAAATTGGGGTATTTTTATGCTGATGTAAGTGAAATATTATCATTGCCCGTGATGAATCAAGAACAAAAGAATGAGCAAAAAAATGATTGGAAAATTGATGTATTTGAATCGATTTTGGCAGTGGACAAAGCGTTAATTTTGTATAATGTAGATAAAGATACGAAGATTGTTTTAAATGCGGATAATTTGCAAATAGACGGTGATGTTTTGAAAAAACATGTAAGATATAACGTTAAGGCCGATATTTTAAAAGGGCAAAATAAACTTACTATTTCAACTTCGGATGGCGGACATGTCTATTTGGAAAATAAAGAAAAGTTTGTTGCAAAAGATTGTAAAGTGCTGATAAATCAGTCAAATATCATATTTGGCGGATTTATTGATAAAAATGCGAATTATGATTTTGGAATTTCTTCTGATAAATTTTCAATACCTGCAGTTTTAGATTTGTTGGATTCTCAAATTGTTCCGAATAATATTTCTGAAATTCTTGTTTATTTTAAAGATATTGACGGTGATTTTAATTTCAATTTTAATATATCTAATAAAGATTTGCGTGGTGATATAAACTTATTAAAAGCAGGCTTTAAAGTCGTTCCGGTTGCAGATTTACCTGTATTGCTTACTGATGGTAAAGTTACTCTTGATTCTCAAAAGGTTGTTTTAAAAGGTTTTAAGGGATATTATGATGGGAAACCTTACAATAAAATGGATTTCGAAGGTACTGTTGGTGATTATTTAAAGTCTATTGATACAAATTTAAAAGGTAATGCCGTTGTAACGAATGATTTTTCGTCAAAATATTTATCAAAGATGGCAGGATACCCTATTCATATTGAAGGTAAGGCTGATACAAAAATTACTTTAAAATCAAAATATAATAAAATAGATTTAGATTGGTTGTTTATATTCAAAAAAGGCAATGGCTTTGTTTTTGACGGAAATGAATCAACTATGAATGATTTAGCAAACCGTGCAATGTATGCAAAAATGCATTTTGAAAATATGCTTTTAAATTTGGAACAACTGAGCTATTATGCAGGAAATCCTGAACATAAAAGAAAAGATTCCAGAATCCCTATTCTAAGTATGAACGGGAATTTTGATTTTTCAAATGGTGATATGGCGATAAGAGATGTTGGCTTTGAATTGCCAAAACCTATGCCAAGCGGTTTTATAAATCTTTTGATGAAGCAAAAGATTTTCAGAAACGGTACATTTACCGGAAGTATGCAGATTATTAATACCGGTAGGTATCCTGTTTTATCAGGTAATATGAAGGCTGAAAATGTTGCAATTCCAAGTCAGAGATTATTTATCAAAAACGGAGAGTTTAAGGTTGAAAATAATCTTATGCATATAACTTCAGATGGCAGATACAGACGTTCTGTTTATGATTTGAAAGGAGCTATAGTTAATCAGCTTAAGTTTCCTATTGTTGTTAAAAATATTACCCTTTCTGTGGATAATATTGATGTTTTAAGATATTTAAAATTGTTTAACGCGCAGCAGGCAGTTGCACCTACTGATTTAAACACTGAATTATTAAAAACTGTTGATACCGGTCAGGATGTTGATTCTGATGATGAGTCAGATGATGCGCAGGCATTTGATTTGTCAAATTTAATTGTAGAAGAATGTATATTAAAAGTGGCCAAAGGTGCTTATAAACAAATAAATTTTGCAAATGTTGCTGCTAAGTTGACTTTGGATAAAAATAATATGTTAAAAATCCAGTCAAATAAGTTTGATATAGCTGAAGGTACATCATCTGCGAAAATCGATTGCGATTTGAAGAATCACAAGTATTCTATAAGACTCGGGATAAAAGAAGTTAATTCTGATATTATTGCAACTTCATTATTGAATTTGTCAAAAGAAATTGATGGAAGGGCGAGCGGTTTAATTGAACTTAATACTGATGATTCTTTAAAACTAAATGGGAGAATTCGATTTAAGGTGTATAAAGGAATTATCGGTAAAGTCGGGCTTGTTGAATATATAATGAAAGTTGCTGCATTATTTAGAAATCCTTTGACTATGGTGAGCCCGTCGACTATTTCGGATCTTGTAAATGTTCCGGAAGGCAGATTTGATCAAATTGACGGAGATCTGATACTTAAAGATAATGTGGTTATGCCAATGAAGATAAAATCATCTGCTCCTCAATTAAGTTCATACATTGTCGGTACTTATAATCTTGAAAATCAAGATGCTTCTTTGAGAATTTATACAAAATTTTCAAATCGTAAAAAAGGATTGTATGGAATGTTTAGAAATTTATCTTTGAATTCTTTGTCAAACAGAATTCCATTAAGCAGTAGAAATGACAGCAATTATTATGAAGCTGAAATTTCACAGATTCCGGATATTGATGCAGATGAAAAAGACTGTCAAATCTTTTTGACCAAAGTTGATGGAGATGTTGAACATAATAATTTCCTTTCGTCATTGAAAAAGATTAAGTAAGTTGTAGTTGCTGAAAGTAATTTTCTTGAAAATTTTTAAAATTTATATAATAATTTCTCTATATAACTTTAGGAAGTAAAAAATGAAAAACTTATCAAATATGGAA
>CABUAQ010000139.1 GCA_902489575.1 uncultured bacterium | reverse complement strand
GTATTGTTATTTTTAAGGACATTTTTATTGATATAAACCCCGTGCTCAACTGGGGAATAAGCCATAACAGCATCAGCACTCGAAAATATCTTTTTACCTTTTGCGGATAATGGATCTATTGGTTTAATGCCGCTAATTTTTGGAAAGCCATAATTATCAAATATATCTGTTAACGCACGATTTATTTCGTTTGCGTTATCTATTGATATGCCTTTAAAATTAGCATCGCCTTTAAATGTTTTATCGCCAAAATATGATTTAACATATTTTTGTGCGTATTTCTGTGCTTCCTCAATACTCTTCGCTGGAACAAATTCAGACTTTAAAACCTTTGGTATAGCAGCACTTCCACCTGATTTGTCAACAGATTTCGCCTTGATTTCCGCAATACGCTTTTTCTTATCAGACGGGGTAAATCCGGCAACAGACTTTTTATAATTGACAACAGCTGTTCTGTCGGGCTTATATTTCAAATCATTATCGGTACAATATTGTTTAAGTGCTTGCTGCCGTGTTTTAAGGGTTTCTTTAGCTTTTTTCAAACCTTCGGTATCGCCGACAGATTCAAGCGCTATGCATTCACGTTTTGATTTTCTCACACGCCTTTCAAGCTCTCTCTGCCCTTGTACTTTTTTGTACTGTTCCTGATTGTCGTATTCGTCATACGGAAAATATTTTTGATAAGAAATGCCCGAAATAAAAGGATAAATATGGTGTCCGCAGTTAATACCAAGAATTCCGTCAGGTTCACCATAGCTTGATTTTTTCCATGAATAATATTTTATTTTTCTGCCATGCAGGTCGATTGTATAACCGTCTTTGTTCTTACGGTTGAATATTTTACCCTGATCTTCTGCACATTTAGGACGTGCTCCGGCATGACTTGATACTTCAATCAAATCAACCCCGTAATCCTCCATACGGTCAAACTGTGCCTGATGGGCAACATTATTTGCTGTTGTACGAATATCCATGTTTATGTAAGCTTCTGGAGACCATTCTCTTCCTAGCTTATCCACAAATGCTGGAATGCCTTTTTCAGACATTTCTTTGATACATTGCCTCATAGCTGCCTGTCTGCTTTCTGCACCTGTTACAACCTTTCCGGTTGCTTTATTAAGCGTATTAATAAAAGATTGCTTTTCGGCAAGTTCAGCAGTATCATTGATAATTTTCTGTGCTGCTGATTTTGCTTTATACCGCATAACAGTATTAACCATGTTAAGAGACTGTTTTGCTTGTTTTTGATAAGAGGTAAGCGCTCTTGCCATAGTTTTTTCAATTGGTACTTCCGTACCGTATATAATACCGTTCCTTGCAAGCTTCTGAAACCCGGGTTCAAGTTCCTCAACAGCAGAAAGTGCGGCGGTTTCAAGAACTTCTGTCAGCATATCCGGAGCGATTCCTGCATATTCTGTAATAACTTTTATATTTGATTTGTCTAGCGCGCCAAGCTGTGCAAGCATCTGTATTTTCCACTGTGCTGTAGGACTGTCAATTTTTCCGGCAGCTAAATATTCGGCGATATTAGCAATAAGATCGGTTTCAAGTCCTGTGTATAAATCACTCAGACTTTGACTGAGCTGCATCATCTCCAGTTTTGTCATTATTTTCACCGCCATTCAGAAAATCGTCAATATCAATTCCCGTTACCGACTGTTCTTTTGAAATACGGTCAAGTTCCTGCTGCGCAGTTTCTTCGTCACATTTTTGAACCTCCATAATAGCATTCAATTTTGATTTTAAGCCTGCTTGCGTAAGTTTTATATTGTTGTCAATCAAAGTATTATCATCAATAATAATGTTATCCTGCCAACCTACAGTAACAGCATATTCCTTTACAGGAATAAGATCAAGAGCCATACCTAATGCAATCAGACTGTGTACAAGCTGTTCAAGCATTTCGGTAATTATATTTTTATTGGATTTAATAGTTCTTGCCGTTTTACTATCCTGTGAAATAACTTCGGTGGCGGTTTTCATGCCCTGTACTGAATCAAATGAAAATGAACCGGCGGACAATCCAATCTGAAAACAAAGAATATTAAGCAGAGCGTTAATAGCGGATACATGTTCTTCAATACGCAGTTCAGTTGTATTATCAGTAATTTTCAGCGTTTCATTTTCTTCCGTTTTTAAAGCTATAAATGCTTCATCATCTGCATCAAAATAGCGGCGCATACTGTTTGTCAATGGGTCGACAACAGTTCTTATACATTGAGCCGGAACAATAATTCGTTTTTTGCCCAAGATAAATTCACGGCTGAAACTATCAAACGCAATATCAAGCGTTTCAAGAGTATCCACAGCATTTGCAAAAACCGATAAGCCAAGAGGGGAATCCGTTTCGATGTTGTTTGATACACAGGGCTTGAAATAGCAAAACATAGGAATCTGTATATTATCATAAGTAATGTAATCGGTAAGAGACGGAAACATTTCAGAAACAGCGCATTTTGTCCCAAGGCTGTCCTTTATGCTGCTTTTATATGCTGAATTTTCAATAACAGTAATGCCTTTTTTATTAGTCCCGTGTTTTTCCATAAGGGTATAATAATTACCATTACGGTACGATGTGGTACGGAATACGCATTCGGTTACAGTTTCGCCCGTCCAGCCTATCGGAAGAAAATGTTCAGCCTGAACATAGTCAATCATTGGTTTTGAATTATCAGCATAAATTTTTAATGCACAACCGCCCATTGCATAGGCATAAGACAAAATCTCAGGAAACTTGCGCCAAAATCCAGTTTTATTCAGTACACTATTTATGTATTCCTGATACGCTTCATTGTCAAGAGTTATTGCAACCTGTTCCGAAAATGTCATAGCTGAAAATTCATCACATATAACTTTAGCTGCATTCAGAAGCTTTCTGTTACGAAATCCTTTAG
>CABUAQ010000138.1 GCA_902489575.1 uncultured bacterium | reverse complement strand
AAAAATTAAATAAGATCATAACCTGTATGGTTCCCAATATCAACATTTCCACTTTCCGTTATAGTTACATCGCGAGCATGTATTCTAAGTTCATATGTTGTCATTATAATATCCTTTCATCGTAAAAAATAGCGTAAAAATAAGGAATTAAATACCAATAAAATTAAGAACATAATTAAAATTGTTTTGATTCTTGTCCCCAAAGCTATTGGAATTTGGATATTTACTTCTTTGTTTGGAAAAAATGAGATGATAAGCCCACCTAATGCAGAGAAAACAAATACAGAAACTGATGCAAAACTGCACCATATAATAAAATCGCGAAGAAAAAAATCTTTTGCTGCCGCGGCAATTAAAGTTAAAAAGGAAAAGGGAAAAACTAAAAAAAATAGAGAAAAAAACAAATTACTGTGAACTATTTCCAACATATATTCTTTTCCATTTTTTCTATATAAAAAAAAGAGAAATAATAATATAATACATGCTGAGATAATAGAAAAAAGATTAATTTTCACATCCATACAATATAACCAAATAAAATTTATTATGGTAAGAAAAAATAGATAAATTCTTGTTCCATATATGGAAGTTGTTATTTTCTGTTTAACCTTTTTATCCAATGAATTAGTTGACTTTTCTATAGTCTGTTTAATCTTGTTCATAAGCACCTCCAACGGTGAAAATTAAATTAGCACTTTGGGAAGCATAGCTTAAAAGCAGATAACAAAACGTGAAAATCAGAAAAAAGAATCGAGCGAGAGAAAATTTTAAGCGGAGCGCATCAAAAGAAACATCTAAGAATTTGAAAGATGGATGCTGGTCAAGATATATAGCCTGGATAGGCGGTTCTGTATAATTATTCATATCTTTTACTCCGGTAGAGAGTTTTATGCTTTTATCTTCTACCGTTAAGTTTAAAAAGCAAGTGAAAAAATTAAATTTTACTACTGTTCTTAGATTGTTCTAAGTAAAAGCTTAAAAAAATGAGGAATTGTGCCGCGTTAATTCTTGTGGATAAATTTGATATTTTTCTTTATTTTTAGTTTTCTGTTAACAATTATTAAAAATTTTCTTTGCTTTTTGATTTCTTTCGTTTTAGGATTTGCTATAAAATTATTACAACCCACGGGATAGTGAGCAAATTTATGACAGAAGAAAATTCAAATCCCCAAACTCTTGATACCGGACTGGCCTGTTTTGCGATTATGGCAAATTTCTTTGAAAAGCCAATCTCTATTGACCAAATCAAGCATAAATATGACCGACAGAATTCGCATTTTGAAGAATATGAACTGCTGCAGTTGGCAAAGGAATTTTCTTTCAAAGCCCGCTTTGTCGAGACCAAGTGGGAGCGTTTGGACAAGACGGCGCTGCCGGCAATCGCCCAGAGCAAAGACAATACTTATTTTATTATCGGCAAAGTTGCCGAGGACAAAGTTTTGATTCAAGACCCCGCCAAAGGCAACCACCCCGAGGTTTTGAACAAAGAAGAATTTATGAACAGATGGAACGGCAGGCTCTTAATGATGACCTGCCGTGAGTTTATCAACGGCAAAAACCGCAAGTTTGACATTTCATGGTTTATTCCCGCGGTGGTCAAATATCGCAGGCTGTTCGGCGAGGTTATTCTGGCCTCATTCTTTTTACAGCTGTTTGCGCTGGTGTCGCCGCTGTTGTTTCAGGTGGTGATTGACAAGGTGCTGGTTAACCGCGGGCTCTCCAGCCTTGACGTGTTGATGGTGGCGCTAATCTGCATCGGTATTTTTGAAACTCTGCTCGGCGGGCTGCGGACTTATACTTTTTCGCACACCACCACTCGGGTTGACGTGGAGCTTGGGGCGAGTTTGTTTAAGCATCTCATTCGGCTGCCGCTGTCTTATTTTGGGGTGCGGCGGGTCGGCGACACGGTGGCGCGGGTGCACGAATTGGAGAATATCCGCAATTTTCTGACCGGTTCGACCTTAACCCTGATTATTGACTTCTTTTTTACCATTATCTTTTTTACGGTAATGTTCTTTTATTCCAAGACCTTGACGCTGTTGGTTTTGCTCTCCATTCCTTTTTATGTTTTGCTGTCCTTGTTTTTTACCCCGATTTTGCGCTCGCGGATTGATGAGCGGTTTCGCCGCGGGGCAGAAAACCAGTGTTTTCTGGTGGAAGCGGTTTCGGGCGTGGAGACGGTTAAGTCTTTAGCCGTCGAACCGCAGATGCAACGCCGTTGGGAGCAGCAGCTGGCGGCTTATGTCGGATCTTCTTTCAGAGCTTCTCACATCAACAATATTGCAGGACAGCTTGTCCAGTTAGTGCAGAAAATCACCATGGCGCTGACCTTGTGGATTGGAGCCAGTTTGGTGATGAAAGGCGAACTGTCGGTCGGACAGCTGATTGCCTTTAACATGTTATCCGGTCGCGTAACACAGCCGATTTTGCGCTTGGCGCAGTTGTGGCAGAATTTCCAGCAGGCTAAAATCTCTATTGAAAAGCTGTCTGACATTCTTAATAATCCGGCCGAAAATACCGAAACCCTGTCCAAAGGCTCGATGCCGGAGATTAAAGGCGATGTGGAATTTAAGGACATTACTTTCCGCTATGTACCGAACGGGCCGGAAATTCTCAAAAAGATGAGTTTCAAAGTTAAGGCCGGACAGAAAATCGGTTTTGTCGGGCCGAGCGGCTCGGGCAAATCGACCGTCACCAAGCTGATCCAGCGGCTGTATATCCCTGAGAGCGGCAAGGTGCTGATTGATGGGATTGACATTTCCACTGTGGACACGGCGTGGCTCCGGCGGCAAATCGGCGTCGTTTTGCAGGAGAACTACTTATTTAATAAGAGTGTGCGGGAGAATATCGCTTTAACTAATCCGGCCATTTCGATGGACAGGATTATTGCCGCCGCCAGGCT
>CABUAQ010000137.1 GCA_902489575.1 uncultured bacterium | reverse complement strand
AGTGAGAATAAAAACTTAGAAGAAAGTATAAAAAAACACTTCACCAATCAAGATATAAAAATAACAGTGCTAAATAATCTTAAAAATATAGACACTACAGATACCGACTTAATCGCACTTGACGACAAAACAGAAAGCATAATTGAACATCAACAGATTATAAATCTTCATCCGTCATTATTACCGGCATTCGATTGTGAAGACAGCCTGTACAAAAGCTTTATATCAGGAATAAAGGTTGGCGGAATTACAATTCACAGGGTAGAAAAAGGTAAATTTTACGGGGAAATACTTGCTCAATATCCGGTACTGATTGGACTCGAAACACATTTTGACCAATACAAAAATGAAATCTCACAACTTAGCCAAAGCCTTTATCCAAAAGTTATAGAAGCCGTTCTTTTCGATAAGGTCTTTGATTTTGTTGATCTTTTCAAACACTCCTGCCAAAAAGGATGCAACAAACTCCACAAAAATTGCAGCAGATGCAAAAATTGCAATAACTAATCTTCTTTACGAGGAACTATAATATTTAATTTATCAATAACACCATTAAAAAATGATTTATGACCTTTTATTTCCGGTTTTATTGTTTGAATTTCCGGTGTGATAGCTGCCGGATTTTCTGATTTTATTCTGGATGAGTAAATTGATTTAATCTCTTTAATTACAGTTTCGTTCATTATTGTTCAAGCCTCTTAATTCAAATATCAGGGTAATAAACTATATTCTATTACAAAAGCTCCATTGGTTCAACTATAAAGTCGACAATAAACGGACCTTTATGCACAAATGCCTGCTCTAGTGCATTATCAATTTCATTTACAGATGAAACTCTTAAAGCATTTACACCATAACTTTGCGCAAGCTTTACAAAGTCAGGGCCAGAAATCTTAGTTTGAGAATAACAGCAATTACAAAATTTCTCTTGAAGCTGACGAACCATACCAAGATAGCCGTTATTTAAAATCATAATTTTAATATCTAAATTATTATCTACGCAAGTCGCAAGTTCATGCAATCCCATTTGAAATGAACCATCACCGGTTATACAAACTACAGAATCATATTTTATATCAGACTTATTCTTATCTAAACCTGCAATAGCTGCCCCGATTGCAGCGGGTAGACCAAATCCCATTGTACCAGCACCGCCTGATACTAAAATTCTGCGTTCTGAATCAAATGTAAGATTTTTAACAGCCCAAAGCTGATGTTGCCCAACTTCAGAAGTAAAAATGACATTTTTATTTTTTGTAAATTCGTCAATTCTCCTTATAACTTCAAATGACTGAAGCATATTAGAAATTGCAACTTGTTTTACATTTAACATTTTATAATCCCGAGCACATAAAAGCCATTTATGAAAGTCGACTTTCGTTGATAATTGCATTAAATTAATCTGTGCTAAAAATTGTTTTATATCCGCACATATAAACTCAGAAGCCTTTATATTCCTTGAATTTTCATTTATATTAATATCAACCTGGACAAACTTCTCCGACAGATCAAGATCCCTGAACATACAAGTAATTCTATCATTAAATCTGGCACCAAGGGAGATAATTAAATCAGCTTTTCTAATAATTTGATTAGCCGCTCTGTCACCAAAAATACCAATCATACCAAAATAATTTAAATCGTACTGAGGGAAAGTGCCCATACCCATCATCGTATCCACAACAGGAATATTTAATGATTTTGAAAACATTAACAACTCCTGTTCGGCTTTAGAATGAACAACCCCTCCACCTGCAACAATTACCGGTCTGTTTGATTTTTGAAGTTTATTAATAAAAACATTTACCAATTGCTCGTAAGAATTTTCAAAAAATTGTTCGGTTTTAAATTTATCAAATTCATCAAATAGATTATAATCAAATTCCACTTCCTGTGAAAAAATATCCCTAACCAGATCTACAACAACAGGTCCTTTTTTACCTGAATTTGCAGTTTTGAATGCATCCGCTAAAGTTCTTTGAATATCGGCAGCAGACGATATTTGATATACATTTTTAGTACAGGATTTGGTAATGTCACAGATATCAGCCTCTTGAAAGGCATCTTTACCGATTAAATCTTTAAACACCTGCCCTGTCAAAACTACCAGAGGGTACCCATCAAGATAAGCATTAACAATACCCGAAACCGTATTTGTAGCCCCTGGACCAGAAGTAACAACAACAACACCACACTTTCCTGTTGTCCTGGCATATCCTTCCGCCGCATGCACTGCTGACTGCTCATGACGAACCAGAACATGTCTAATATCATTTTGATTATATAATTCATTATAAATATCAAGGACAATTCCGCCCGGATAACCAAATACAGTATCAACACCTAATAATTTAAGTGTTTCGAATATTGCCTTTGATCCTTTTATAACTTTTACATTATTACTTGCTAACATGAATAAATGTATTCCCTAGTCTGACTTGCACCATGATAACATAGACAATTAATCAGGGCAATGTTTAAGGCGGAATTTTACAAATGTAAAATTCCGCCTTAAACATTTTAAATAACCAAAAGACTACTTACCAATTAAAGTATTCCAAGCATCTTTTTTCTTTTGAAGTTCTTTTTCTCTGGCTTTTTGTCTTTCTTGAGCATCTTTTCTTGCTTGTTCTTGCTTTTTCTGCCATTCTTGTCTTTGTTTTTCGGCAGCTTTTTGACGCTCCTCTTGTCTTTTTGCAGCATCTTTTTGAGCTTGAGTCATAGCCTGTTCATGTCTATCTACAGCACTTGCTGCATCTTTCAATGCATTTGACAACGGCCCTGCATAAGAAGCTGCTCCAAATGCCACAACTGACAATGCCATTAATGAGACTAATAATTTTTTCATTCCTTTTCTCCTTTCTCCTGACCTGTGATGAATATCTCTAATTTATTTCTTTTAACTTCTAACCTCTTTTCCAGGTACTCTAACTCTTTTTG
>CABUAQ010000136.1 GCA_902489575.1 uncultured bacterium | reverse complement strand
CTTTTTCAATATTTAATTATATTAAAGAGATTTTTGCTGATATACTTGAGTTTTAGATAGAAATTATATCACAAATCATAATTGGTATGTAACTTTTTGCATGAAATAAATACCGTCAATCCCATTTAATTAGAAAAGATTGGACTAATCATCCAATCTTTTCCATAGAACAACATAATTTATTATACATTAGGTTCTTGCTGTGAATTGTTCACAACCTGCACTCCAAACCTTGTTCTGAACAAATGTTTTACAGTATCACTTTGAATTTCGTACATCATTTTATTAAATAAATCATAAGCTTCTTTTTTATATTCAATCAGCGGATCTTTCTGCCCGTACGCCCTTAATCCGATTCCCTCACGAAGCATGTCAATGTTATGAAGGTGATCAATCCATTTATTATCAACAACTTTCAGTAATACATCCTTCTCCAGCTGCCTTACAATGTTATGTTGCGAAAATGGTTCTTGAAGTTCATAATTGGCATTATATTCCTGAATTACATGGTTATAAAAATCAATAATTTCAATTTCATGCGACTTGTAAGCCTCAATAACAAAATCTTTAATTTTGTTATACATAGGTTCAAAACGCATGTTCTGAATATCAGCGACAGTGAACGATGACAACTGCGGAACTGTCGAATGAAGCTCTTTAATCATGGTTTCAAGATCTTCATACACATATTCTTCCACTTTTTGTTCCGGAGAAATATAACTTCTCATAAGCCTGTCAATTTCCCTTTCCATCATGTAATAAATATCATCTTGCAAACCTTCTCCTGATAAAACTCTGCGTCTTTGACGGTAAAATTTTTCACGCTGAATATTCATGACATCGTCGTATTCCAAAACAGATTTTCGCATGTCAAAATGGAATGTTTCAACTTTCTTTTGAGCAGACTCAATTCTCTTAGTAATAAGCGGGTGATCAATTGCCATATTTTCAGGAACATTCATAGCTGTCATAAGCTGAGTGATTTTTTCACCACCAAATATCCTCATCAAATTATCTTCCAAAGATAAGAAAAATCTTGTAGAACCAGGATCACCCTGACGTGCAGCACGACCTCTCAATTGGTTATCAATACGACGGGATTCATGACGTTCCGTACCGATTACATGTAAACCGCCGGCCTCAACAACCATGGCATGCTCTTTTTCTGTGATAGCACGAGCCCTTTGAAGTACTTCATCTTTATATTTTTCATAACCCGGTGTTGTTTCATCTATACCGTGTTCATCAAGATCTTCTTTAGCCAGATATTCAGCATTACCGCCAAGCAAAATATCGGTACCGCGACCGGCCATGTTTGTTGCAATAGTAACTGCACCCCATCTGCCGGCCTGTGCAATAATATGAGCCTCACGTTCATGGTGTTTTGCATTCAGGACATTATGCTTAATACCACGCTGTCTTAGTATTGATGATACATATTCTGACTTCTCAATACTAATTGTACCAACCAACACAGGTCTTCCAATTTTGTGCTGGGCAACAATATCATCAACCACTGCCAAATACTTTTGTGTTTCTGATTTGTAAATAACATCAGGATAATTAATTCTTATATCAGGCTTGTTTGTAGGAATTGTTGTAACTTCAAGGTTATAAATCTTGCCAAATTCAGCCTCTTCAGTCATAGCTGTACCTGTCATGCCTGAAAGCTTCGGATACAATCTGAAAAGGTTTTGGAAAGTAATACTTGCAAGAGTTTGAGTTTCATCTTGGATCTCAACCCCCTCTTTTGCCTCAACCGCCTGGTGAAGACCGTCTGACCAACGTCTGCCTTCCATAAGTCTTCCTGTAAATTCATCAACTATCATGACTTCACCGTTTCTAACAACATAATCAGTGTCTTTTACAAAAAGTTCTTTTGCTTTTAAGGCCTGCAAAAGATGATGAGCATACTGCGTTTTGATATCAAACAAATCCTTAATTCCGATTAAATCCTGAGCATGGTCAATACCTTCTTCTGTTAAAATTACATTTTTATTTTTTTCATCTACAGTATAATCAACTTCTTTTTCCATTTGAGGAGCAATTTTTGCCATCATCTGGTAAGTTTCAGCAGATTGTGCAAGCCTTCCGCTAATAATTAACGGAGTTCTTGCCTCATCAATTAAGATACTGTCCACTTCGTCAATGATTGCATAATTGAAAGGTCTTTGAACAAGCATTTCTTCACTTGCAGCCATGTTATCTCTCAGATAATCAAAACCAAATTCATTGTTTGTACCATAAGTAATATCACATCTGTATGCGTTGCGCTTAACTTCAAAATCACGTGCATTTTCACCGTTAGCAAGCACAACACCAACACTTAAGCCCAGAAATTTATAAATTTTCCCCATCCACTCGCTGTCACGTTTAGCAAGATAATCGTTTACAGTAACAACATGGACTCCTTTTCCCGTAAGAGCATTCAAATATGCGGGCAAAGTTGCTACAAGAGTTTTACCTTCACCGGTTCTCATCTCAGCAATATGCCCGTTGTGTAAAAAATATCCGCCAATTAATTGAACATCAAAATGACGCATATTTAAAACTCTTTTACCGGCTTCCCTTACTGTCGCAAATGCTTCAGGTAAAATTTTATCTAAAGCTTCTTTTTCTAATTTTAAATCTTCCTTAAAATTTTTAGATACCGGACGTTTAGCCAATATCTCTTTAAACTCCTGAGTTTTAGCCTGCAATTGTTCATCTGTCAATTTTGCAAAATCAGGTTCTAAAGCATTGATATGCTCAACAATACCCATCATTGATTTAACTTTTTTCTCGTTAGGATCCCCCAAAAGCTTTAATAACATTTTTATCATTTGTATAATTACACCTCACCAAGTCTATCATTATCACAAGTGTAACATAAATATACATTAATAATATATATATTAATGAAAAATTAAGGTTTTAAAATAAACTTAATTACTTATTTAAAGCATTTGTTT
>CABUAQ010000135.1 GCA_902489575.1 uncultured bacterium | reverse complement strand
AAGGTTATCGCTATTATCTAACTGAGATTTCAAAAAAAATTACATCAAAGTATCCAAAAATCGCGGAAGCTGCAGAAAGTATAAGAACTTTCTCAGGAAATAATACGGTAAATAAAACAGATTTGCAAAATTTTATCAAACCAATTGTTAAGGATTTAGGTGAAACAATAGATATTGAAATATAAAAAAGCTTCTCTAATTAGAGAAGCTTTTTTGTATGCATATCGTACTGCACTAGTTGCAAAGTGCAAGTAACACACCTGCAGCAACAGCAGAGCCTATTACACCAGAAACATTTGGTCCCATAGCATGCATTAGCAGGTAATTCTGGTTGTTGTATTCCAGACCTACTTTGTTTGATACACGTGCAGCCATAGGTACAGCTGAAACCCCTGCTGAACCTATTAACGGGTTAATCAATTTAGGTTCTCTGTTTTGAATTTTAGCTATCATAATTTCCCAAACATTCATTAATTTTGCCATTAATACCCCTGCAGCAGTTGCAAATGAGAATGCTAACACCCCAAGGATAAGAATGAATAATGTTTGAATAGTTAAAAATTGTTCTGCAGATAATTTTGAACCTACAGATAGACCTAAGAATATTGTAACAATATTAATTAAGGCATTTTGCATAGTATCTGACAATCTGTCAACAACACCGCACTCTTTACATAGGTTACCAAAAGTTAAAGCTCCAACCAATGGACAAGCATCAGGGAGGAATATTATACATAAACCTAATACAACAAGAGGGAAAATAATTTTTTCTCTTTTTGTTACTGATCTCAATTGTTCCATTTGGATTTTACGTTCAGCATTTGTTGTAAATAACTTCATAATAGGAGGCTGAATAACGGGAACCAGTGCCATATATGAGTATGCAGCAACTGCAATTGCACCCAGTAATTCAGGAGCAAGTTTAGAAGTTACATAAATTGAGGTAGGGCCATCTGCACCTCCAATAATACCTATAGCTCCGGATTGCGGGAGAGTGAAGCCAAAACAGCAAAGTGCTAATAATAAAGCTCCGAAAATACCAAACTGAGCAGCACCGCCTAATAAAGCTGTTTTAGGGTTAGCGATTAATGGACCAAAGTCTGTCATTGCCCCAACACCCATAAAGATAATTAATGGAAATAATCCTTTATGAATTCCTGCTTCGTATATAATCCCTAAAAATCCTGTAGGATCCGCGATTCCTGCTAATGGAATATTTGACAACAATCCTCCAAAAGCAATTGGAACCAAAAGCAGCGGTTCATATTGTTTTTTTATGCCTAACCAAAGTAAGAACAAGCATATAACCAGCATTATAGGATGTCCAAACTGGTGTAAAAATTGTTCAACCGGGCTTGTAATTGCTGGATCAACTTTTTCTATCATATTATAGATACCTGTTGATTGCCACAGTTGCATTAATCCTTCTGATAATATCATCTGTGACCTCCTAACCTACAGTTACCAATACTTGGCCTGTTTGAACTTTATTACCAACTTCGATTTCAACGGATTTAACTGTCCCTGCTACAGGAGATTTAATTTCAGTTTCCATTTTCATAGCTTCAACAACAGCGATTACATCACCTTCTGCGATGCTGTCACCTTCAGAAACTAAAACTTTTAATACGTTACCAGGTAAAGCAGCTTTTACCGGAGTACCTTCCCCGGTTACAGCTTTAGCTTCAATACCTTCTTTAACATTAAAATCGTATAATTTACCGTTAACTGTTGCTTTTCCTCCTTCTAAGGCTACAGCATATTTTTTACCGTTAACAGTAACTGTATAAGCGTTTGAAGAAGATTCAGAAGATGTTGAAGGTTCAGATTTTGCTTCGTTTTTACGAACACCAATTGTTCCTTTGCCTTGTAAGAATAAAATACCCTTTTCTTTGCAAGCTGCAGATATAAACAGGTTTTCATCATTAATTTCCAGACCTGCTTCTTCAAGTCTTTTTCGGGCTGCAGCAAGACCTTTTTCAGGATCTTTATCATTGATATCAACAACAGTTTCTGTTGTTGGCTGTAGACCAAGTTGTTCAGATGCGATTTTAACTATTTCCGGATCCGGTTCACACGGTGTTTTACCAAAGTAACCAAGAACCATTTTGCCGTAACCTTCCGCAATTTTCTTCCAGTTTCCGAACATTACGTTGTTAAAAGCTTGTTGGAAATAGAATTGTGATACCGGAGTTACAGAAGTTCCAAAACCGCCTTTTTCAACAACTTCTTTCATTGCAGCTACAACTTGAGGATATTTATCCATTAAGTTGTTATCACGGAGCATTTGAGTATTAGCGGTTAAAGCTCCGCCAGGAAGTGGTGATTGAATAATCATTGGATTAACTGCAAGAGCTTCAGGCGGCAGGAAGTAATCTTTCATACAATCTTTGAAAATTTCTTCTGTTTCTAAGATTTTTTCTACATTAATACCTAGATCGTATTCACTATCTTTTAAAGCATGCCACATAGAAACTATATCAGGCTGAGCAGTACCCCCTGAGACAGGTTTCATTGATAAGTCAATACAGTTAGCTCTACCTTCTAAAGCAGCTAAGTATGCAGCTAAACCTGTACCTGCTGTTTCATGTGAGTGGAATCTAATATCAGCATCAGCACCAAGTATTTCACGTGTTCTTTTAATGGTTTCAAATACTTTTCTTGGAGAAGATGTACCTGAAGCATCTTTAAATGCTAATGAGTCAAATTCTATGCCTGCATCTAAGATGGATCTAAGAACCTTTTCGTAAAATTCAACGTCATGGGCACCTGTACATCCGATAGGTAATTCCATCATTGTAATGGTTACTTCGTGTTTTAGTCCATGTTTTTTTATGCATTGGCTTGAGTATAGCAGGTTGTTTACATCGTTCAGTGCATCAAAGTTTCTGATAGTTGTAATGCCGTGTTTTGCAAACATTTTTGCGTGCAGATCAATAACGTCTCTGGGTTGAGAATCCAAACCTACAACGTTAACCCCTCTAGCCAGCGATTGCAAGTTGATATCAGGACCAACCGCAGCTCTGATTTTATCCATT
>CABUAQ010000134.1 GCA_902489575.1 uncultured bacterium | reverse complement strand
TTCATTAGAAACGTATTCTAATAAATACATCAGAGGGAATTTTATGTTATTAAAACAAGCACTAGGGCAAAATATTCAAAAACTTAGAAAAAAACAAAAAATCACGCAAGAAAAACTTGCCGAACTTGTTGGAATAGATCAAAAAAATATAAGTAAAATCGAAAACGGGAACAACTATCCAACCGCTGAGAATTTAACATCTATCGCAAATGCACTTAATGTAAATATCTATGAATTGTTTGTATTTAACATCATTCCATACGAGGAAATGAGAAAAGAATTACTCAGAGCAATAGATGACAAAGATAAAGTTCTATACCTTTACAAATGCTTAAAAACAAAAGAATAATAACTTATTTTTCTAAAAATTCAGGTAAAATTTCAAAAACATCACCAACAATACCGCAATCAGCGATTTCAAAAATAGGTGCATCCTCATCATTATTTATTGCAATAATATATTCTGAACCGGACATCCCGACCGTATGCTGTATAGCACCTGATATACCACAAGCAATATAAATTTTCGGATTGACAGTCTTACCTGTTTGCCCCACCTGAATTAATGACGGAGCAAGTCCCATTTCAACAGCACCGCGAGTTGCAGCAACTGTAGCTCCGATAGCAGCGGCAAATTTATTTAACAATTCAAATCCTTTTTCATTCTTTAAACCCTTGCCGCCTGCAACAATAATGTCCGCTGAATCTAATTCATTAAGATTCAATTCTGCAAGTTTATCAAACCTTATAAGTTCAACATGATTTTTTACGTACGAAATATTTACCGGACAAGAAACAAATTCTGTATCAAAAAATACATCATCTTGATTTACCTTAAACACATTAGGTCTGACTGTTGCCATCTGCGGATAATTCTTACATAAAATTGTAGCCATTAACTGACCGCCAAATGTTGGACGAGTTGCAGCAAGCTGCCCTTTTTCATTTATATCAAGCCCTGTACAATCAGCAGTTAAGCCGGTACCCAAAGCTCCCGAAACTCTCGGGGCTAAATCTCTGCCCTGATTTGTTGCTCCAATAAGCATTATTTCAGGCTTAATCACTCCAACTAAATCAACTATAAGTTTTGAATAGTATTCAGTTGAATAATTCTCAAATCTATCATCTTCGAAATAAAAAACTTTATTTACACCTTTATTCCTGAAGGCTTCTTTATACTCATCAATAAGATTTAATGTCGTGAAAATTACCACATTAACCTCAACCCCGCCGAGTTTTTGTGCAAGTTCTTTTGCCTTATCTATAAGTTCAAAAACTACGGTATGAATATACTTTTCACGGGTTATCTGGGCATATATTAAAATACCTGAATACTTCTTATCACTCATCACTATTCCCCTCACCGGTTAGAGCCGACAATTTTTCAGAAAGAAGCTTTACACTATCAAATACACTCAGCTTATGCTTTTGTACATTATGAGAAGAAATATTGCGAAAAGCTTTACTAACATAAGTAGGAGAACCTTTTATACCGACTTTATCTGCAGTAAGCGAGATATCTTCCATTGTGCAAACTTTAATTATTTTTTTAGAAGCGGAAATCACCCCATTGATGCAAGCCCTTGAAGGTTCAAAGTCGCTTTTTAAAACACAAGCTAAAACCGGTAAACTCGTTTTAACCGTTTCTATACCGTCTTCCATTTCACGCGTAAAATAAAGAGCTTTGTCTTTGTATTCCACAAAATCCTTAACATATGTCACCTGCGGGATATCAAGAAAATTCGCAATACTCGGGCCTGTTTGTGCTGTATCACCATCAATCGCAAACTGTCCGCACAAAATTAAATCAAATCCCGGAAGCATTGTTTTTATTGCCTGGGAAAGGGTAACACCAGTTGCGTAAGTATCTGCACCGGCAAACTTTTTATCTGAAATCAAAACAGCATCATCGCACCCTATAGCTAAAACCTTGCGCAGCATTACCTCTGCCTGCATCGGACCCATAGTAAATACAGTTATTTTTGTATTATTTATTTCTGATTTAATTTTCAAAGCAAGCTCAGCCGCATAAACATCATACGGGTTGATAATACTTTCGACACCCTCCCTTTGGATAGTGTTATGTTCTGTCCACTTGATATCAGTAGTATCCGGAACCTGTTTTATACACAATGCAATTTTCATAATTTATAGAATTAAAGTTAAATTATTGATGTTGTTGTTTTGCCTTTTGTTTTTGGTTAGCGTCCAAAAGTGCGTTATAGCCCATTAGATACATCGCACATTTTTGAACATTTGGCAAGTACCATGCACACTTAGTCTGGCTGCATACCATATCAATACCAGAACCAATACTTATTAACGGACAAACCGGAATATCATTTTTTCCCATATCTTAATCTCCTATACTTTTTGAGCTTGTTTTAACAAATTGCAATTTTCACTGCGCTTGCGCTCCTGGTCTTTATAAATTCTTGTTCTGTTGATAACTTCATCAAAATCAATTTTATGAGCATCAAAATCAGGACCATCAACACAAGCAAACTTAGTTTCACCGCCTACAGTAACACGACAAGCACCGCACATACCTGTACCATCAACCATAATAGGGTTCATACTGGCTTCTGTATAAATTCCTTTATCACGTGTTAATTCTGCAACCGCTCTCATCATAGGCATAGGCCCTACAGCTATTACATAATCGACTTTTTCTCTATCGATAATGTCTTTCAATACAGTTGTACCAAAACCTTTAATGCCGTGAGAGCCATCATCAGTTGTCATATACAATTCAGTACAAGCCTGTTTCATCTTATCTTCCCAGAATAAAAGATCTTTTGTTCTGGCACCTGAAATCATATAAACCTTATTACCTGCCTCTTTTAAGGCTTTAGAAATCAAATAACAAGGAGCAGCACCATATCCGCCTGCTACACAAACAGCTGTACCGTAGTTTTCAATATGAGTAGGTTTACCTAATGGTCCTACCAAATCAACCAGTTCATCACCAACTTCCAATTGTGCAAGTTTTTTGGTTGAATATCCTACAGCCATAAATACCAATGTTAATTCACCTTTTTCTTTATTAACATCAGCAATTGTCAGCGGAACCCTTTCCCCTTCTTCTTCTACTCTAAATATAATAAATTGTCCAGCCTGCGCATTTCTTACAACATAAGGCGCATCAATAGTTATCTCATATTGATTAGGACAAATCTCTTTCTTTGATAATATTTTATATCCCATGGTTCTCTCCTTATATATTATTT
>CABUAQ010000133.1 GCA_902489575.1 uncultured bacterium | reverse complement strand
CTGCATTATCGAAATCACATGTTATTCAAAAAGGATTGAAATTTAATTCTAAAACATTGAAATTCAATACTGTCTGTAGCGATTGTATTAATAGTGGTAAAAGAGATTTATTACGAATGGGGCTTAATAAAACCGATGCAGAAATGCTATTACGCCAATCTGCGTCCAAAGAAGAAATAATGAAAACTATTCAGATGTATGACAAAGAAGGCAACAGGGCTGTTTTTTTGGATTTTTTAAGAGCTGAAGAACAAGAACAAATTGCGCTTTGGGGTAGACCATTAGATTTTAGTAAGAAAAATAAATTAGTTTGGGATAAAGATGCTGTAGAACAAGATGTAATGCTAATTACCAGAAAGCATCGTGCTGAACAGAACTTTAAAAAAGGATGTTTGAAATGTAAAGAGTTGCCTGAAGAGGTTAAAATGACACCTGAAGACAGAACAGCAAAAGCTATTATTGACAAAGGGTTTGACAATATTCCCGGGACTCAGTATGAAATGATGCAATACCGCGGAGAAGTAGTTTCCGGTGATGAACCGTATGTAAAAAATTTATTGTCATTAAAAGAAGGTGAAGTCTTTGAAATGCCTGGTTATGCCTGGACAACAGATAGTAAAAAGTACGCTTTTGGTAGTTATTCAGGAGATAATGCTGTAGATATGGATTGGTTTGAACTTTTTGATAAATATTCGTTAAAATATCATATTTTGTGTCCGGAAGGTACAAAAATTATGGCATCAAGAAGCCGTATGGGACAAGAGTTTGTGCTGCCTTGTGACAGTCAAATGAAATTGGTTAAAAAAGTAATTGATAAAAATGGACGTTTTGTAGAAATTTTCTGTGAACACATCCCCCAAAAATCAATTAATACTATATCTTGAAAAAAAGGTAAAAAGGTTTTATAATGTTAATCACAGTACATTAACAACACCATTGTAAAAACATTCATGGGGACGTTTTGGATTAGACAGGATGTTTGGTGAAAATAGGTTGCGGGTCCGGGCGCTGTTCCCGGTTACCAACGAGCAAAACAAATTAAATGCTAAAAATAATGTAATCGAAGCAGACTTCTCTAGAGCTTACGCTTTAGCAGCATAGTCACTCGACGAATAGCTACTCATAGATCCCATCTTGCCGGATTTATGGGTCAATTATGCAAGATGCAGTACAGTGATTGGCGGTAACTGTATTAAGATAACTGTCAGGGGTTTAGAGTTTCCCAAAAATAAAACCTAGGATTAACATTACGGGTTTTGTGCTTTCCTTAGTTAATCGAGAAAATAAGTAACTACACTCGTAGATATCTGTTTTGATCCATTTTGGACGTGGGTTCGACTCCCACCGTCTCCAGTAATAAAAAATGACTACTTTAGATAGTCTTTTTTTATTACGATAGTTGTGGAATTGGAGAACACACAAGGCGTAAGCCTTGTCTAGGGTTCGAGCGGGAGCGAGCTGAGGCTGGAGCTGATTTGTCAGGGTTGAAAACCCGCAACAAATCGCGGAATGCCGTTACACGCGAGCGACCAAGACACTCCCACCGTCTCCACCATTAAAATTGAGAAACCTTTTATGTCCGTGTTTTTAATAGCGTTTTTCCAGCACTGTGCGGGCTTTCGCTGATTTAAGAGAATTTATCTGATGTAGTTTTTAGAGAATTTTACCCAGGTTGCAGCAAAATTCTCTTTCCACAAATAAAAAGAGTCCTTTTTGAAATATAGATATAAAGCTGTTTTTGGTAAGTTTGGACAAAAGTTCGACTTTTACAATCTTGATATAAGTAAAACCTATAAACTAATGTCCGACGGTAAAAAGTATTAAAGTAAATAACTTATAGGATAATTATGAAGAAATTTTTTATTACACTGTTATTATTAATGTTTTTTTGTATTCCAGCAATGGCGGAATACAAGCCTATTTCTAAAACCTTAAGCAAACAATACAAAGCCGAAATGGAACAGATTATTGACGAAGAGTATCCGCAAGTGATAAAAAAAATTGATAATGATGTCAAATATGCAAAGTCATTACGAAATAAAATTTTAAAAAATGGTTTTAATATGGATGATTCAATAAATATAGTACTTACTCAAGAAGTTGTTCTTCCTGCTGCGGATATGCAATTGTATGATAAATTAATGAAAATTACACAAGAAAAATATTTAGGAATTAAACATGTACCCATAGGAACAGACAGTACTATTCCTATGGAAACATTTTTGCATCCGTATTTTATAGATAATGATGTAAATCAAACAAAACTTATAAAAATAATGGATTACATGTACAAAAAAAGCAAAGTAATTGAAAAATATCGTAAACAAATCGATAATATATCTTCAAAAACTAATTAAAAATCAATATAGATTGCTGGGTCAACAGCTCTGCCTTGAAAAACTCCATTTCTAATAGTTATATGTAAGTGTGGACCCTGAGAATACCCTGTGTTTCCGGATTTTGCGATTTCTTCTCCTTTTTTAACCTTTTGTCCAATTTTAACACTCCAAGAAGACAAATGACCATACTCACTTGTTACTCTGACACCGTTTATGTTACCGTGGTCAATTACAACCCAATTCCCATAACCATCAGCTTTTCCATTTCGAATAACAGTTCCATCTGCAACTGCTTTTATTGAAGTTCCAACAGGAACAGCAATATCAATACCGTTATGAGTATGTGTGCTTCTTGGTTCTCCATATTTCCCAACTATTGGCCCATTACAAGGTTTTATCCATCTTTGTGTCTGGGGGTGCGGCGGATTTTTTGGGGGAGGTGTTGGCTGTGGTGATTTTTGTTCCGGTTGAGGGTTTGGATTTTCAGATGGAATTTTATTTTCATTTTCTTCTATACTTGTTTCTGATTCATCCTCTGAAATCGGTTCTTCTAGATTTTCAACAGTACATTTGCAATTCGGGTGAGGTCTTTGGGGAACTTCATCGTAAAAGTCAAATTCTTTGCCATCTAAAGATTTGCATAAGTCACACGTATTCTCACTATTTTCAGAGTGCCAAATATATTTATTATAGCTAATGCCGCCTTTTAAAACTGTAGTTTCAATATTTTCTTTTTCTTCCTGAGCATCTTGAACATAATTATTTTCGTTTAGTTTATTATAGCGGTGTAAGGATTTTGCAATATTTTGTAAATCAATAATTTTTTTCAAAATTTTATTTTTATCTTTTTGATTAAAAACAGGATTTGAATGATTTTTTAATAAATTCTCTT
>CABUAQ010000132.1 GCA_902489575.1 uncultured bacterium | reverse complement strand
CCCCCCCCCGAAATACAATCTCTGTGTGCGTTTCACGGCCATTCTCCTTATATTATCTTTTAAAATAATCACAAATCAATTTTTCTTGACGAGGAAACAGATGCTTAATACGACCCATAATGGATTTGCCTTGTAAATCTTTCAGTTGTTTAGTTAAAATAGCTTTTTCTATAAGAATTTTATTATATAAATCAGAACAGATTTCACTTTTATCAATGTGTTCTTTTAATTTCGACAGCTGCAATTCTTTTTCTTGTATAGAAAAAATTAGTTCTCGTTTCACCTTAATAAACCTCTTATATATCACATATAAAGTGTAAACTGTTCCTTAAAATTTAAAATCAACTTTTTAGGTGATTTTAAACTAAACTGACAATAAATCATACTCATAACCGAGTTTTAAAGCTTCAATATTTTTAGGAATTAAGTTTTTCCTATGAGGCGGAAGCACATTAAACAAAGCTTTTTCTATAGATGATATACTAATTAACCTGCTCACTTTTGCTAAAACTCCTAATGCAAGAATATTAGACATTTTTATATTCCCCAGCTTTTCTTCAGCTAAATGAGTTAGAGGTAAAAAGACATAATTGATATCATCTCTGGTTTTAACCTGTCTGGCTAATGAGGTATTAACAATAATTGTACCACCTTTCGTTACCATCGGAGTGAATTTATCAAATGAAGCCTGATTAAGGGCAATAATAAAATCGGATTTTGCTTTTTGAACTGCGCCAATTTCATTATCGGACATCATAACCGAACAATTAACGGTTCCACCCCTCATTTCTGCACCATAGCTTGGGTACCAGGTAACATTTTTATTATCCAACATAAACCCGTTTGCCAAAACTTCACCTGCCAATAATACACCCTGTCCGCCAAATCCGGCTATCATAAAACTTTTTTCCATAAATTTGTCCTTAATTTTCCTGTGTAATATCTTTATAAACACCCGGGTTAAATACTTTCATCATCTCATCTCTAACCCTGACATGAGATTGTTGAGGCGTCATTCTCCAATTTGTAGGACAGCTTGATAAGATTTCAACAAAACCAAAGCCCAACCCTTTTATTTGAACTTCAAACGCCTTTTTAATGGATTGTTTTGCTTTACGAATATTTGCAACCGTATCTAATGAAACCCTTGCACTATAAGCTGTTCCATCACAAAGAGCGATATGTTCTGCCATTTTAATAGGATATCCAAAATATTCCTTGTTTCTGCCTGTCGGAGAAGTAGTTGTAACCTGACCCAAAAGAGTTGTTGGTCCAAGCTGGCCGCCAGTCATGCCATAGGTAGTATTATTTATACATATTGCAGAAATATTTTCACCCCTTAAAGCTGCGTGCATACTTTCGGCTAAACCAATAGAAGCAAAGTCGCCATCTCCTTGATATGTAAACACAAACTTATCAGGTTTTGCACGTTTTATACCTGTAGCTTCTGCCATTGCCCTGCCGTGGGGAGCTTCCAACGCATCAATGTTCAAAAAATCATATATAGTAACAGAGCATCCGATAGATGCTGCAACTATTGTATTCTCTCTTAATTCAAATTCATCAAGGACTTCTGCTACTAACCTTACGGCAACCCCATGATCACATCCCGGGCAAAAAGTATATTTTGCATCCTCATGAAAAGATTCCGGTATTTTAAAAACTTGTGTTGTCATTATATTAACTCCTCAATCTGTGCAAGTATTTCTTCCGGAGTCGGCGGAATACCTACAGGCTTGTGTATTAACTCTACAGGAACGCTGCCGTTTACAGCAAGCTTGACATCCCTAACCATCTGTCCCATATTAACTTCTACAGTTATAATTTTTTTTGCTGTTTGAGCTAATTTAGAAAGTCGTTTGTCAGGAAACGGATAAAGTGTTATAGGTCTGAACACTCCGGCTTTTATCCCTTTTTCTCTGCACATTTTTGCAGCAATTTTAACATTCCTGGCGGTAGAACCAAAACTTACTAAAATTATTTCAGCATCTTCAGTGCCAATTTCTTCCCATTCGGTTTCATTTTCCTCAATTTTTCTATATTTTTCGTACAATTTTTCCAAAAATACGCATTGATTTTCAGCAAGCGGTGCATATGATCTTATTACCCTTGCCTTTCTCCCTTTAGCACCGGAAAGTGCCCAGCAAGAATTATCAATTTCCGGATAAGGATAATCTTTGAATACTACAGGTTCCATCATCTGCCCGAGCATACCATCAGCAAGAAGAATTGTCGGATTTTTATACTTATGGGCAAGGTAAAATGCTTTGTATGTTAAATCTGCACACTCCTGAACTGTTGACGGAGCAAGAACTATAAGTTTATAATCTCCATTACCGCCGCCAACCGTAGATTGGTTATAATCACCCTGAGACGGATAAATATTACCGAGTCCCGGACCGCCTCTCATGACACTTACCAAGACAACCGGCAACTCATCTGCTGCGGCATACGATAAAGCTTCCTGCATCAGGGCAACTGCACATGAAGAAGATGAAGACATCGCCTTAACTCCAGTTGAGCAAGCTCCAAGCGTCATGTTAATAGCTGCCAGCTCACTTTCTGCAGATACATAAGCCCTTCCTAATTCCTGCATTTTGCCGCTCATATATTCACCTATTTCACTCTGTGGAGTAATAGGATAGCCAAAATAGCACTGGCAACCGGCTCTTACTGCGGCCTGTGCTATCGCATAATTTCCCTTAATCAATACTTTACTACTACTTTCAGTAAAATTCCCTACTACCATTAAATTATCCTTTATAAACTTCTCTAATCGCCAAATCCGGACATCTTACAGCGCACATAGCGCAACCAAGACATTCATGCCCCGGATCATTAAATTCTACTATATTATCTCCCAATTTATTAGTTTTATCACTAACTCTTATTAACTTTTTAGGGCACTCATTTATACATAAGTAACAACCTTTACACCTGGTTTCATCAATAACAATGTAACTCATTATATCCCTCTTTCAAATCTACCTTATAAATATCTTAACACCAATACTAAATTTTAAAAACCTTATCTTAACATTTGTAATAAATACTTGAAATAAAATTTACTAAAAATTTTAAGCCTGCTAATATAAAAATTGTAGGGATTTATTTTTTAAGGACAAAGGAATGGCTCAGAAATTAGAACTAATCGTTAAATTATTAAGGGAGATGAATAGAGCAAATAATAGTGTATTTGAATGCTTTAACAAGCTGTTAAGCAACCTGAAAAC
>CABUAQ010000131.1 GCA_902489575.1 uncultured bacterium | reverse complement strand
AACAAAAAATAAATATTTTATTAATTTTAAGCAATTTTTTCGGCATATTTGTTTTATTAAAGTATGAAGTAGGTAAGATAAGGAAATTTTTATGAGTGTACCGCCTGTAAAAGAGCATAAACGTCCATCTGATTATAATGTTAATAAAAATAATCAACAAAATTTACAAAAGAAAAGACCGGATGATAAATCTCAAGATGTTCAAAAATATTATACAACAACACAAGTAAGCGGAGCTGTGTTAGCTGCAGCTTTGTCGGCAGCGGTTTTAGGAGGTGCAGTTATGCATGGCAGGGGTAGAACTGTTATTAGCAGGCTGACCTCAGAAAATGAAACTTTGCAGAGGGGAGCAAGAAGACTGCAAGATGCTGTTGATGATGGCGTTAGAAAGATTACAAATCTAACAGATAAGAATAATGCTTTGGATGATGCTAATCGCGTTTTATCAGAAGCTAATGAGGGACTAAAAAAAGCTAATAAAGATTTGCAAGACGAAATTGTCCGGACAAAAGACAGATTCCGTGATATATTTGAGGGCGATCTTGCTCCGAAAGATGTTCGCGATAGAATTTATACTGATTTAAAATCAAAAATCGACGGCGGTAAACTTGATTATGATATTTCAACCCCACCTGTGACCGGTAGGGGTGAAACTCCCGTTTATACCGATGCAATTCCTCTTCCTGAGTTTTATACTACATTAAACAGATCAGATATGACAAAACTTAGTATTCCGGAAATAGGTGCAGATGGAAGCTTTAGTTATAGGATGCCATCTTCTCGGGAGGTAAAGATTTCAAAAGTAGAAAGTAAAGATTTTAGCCCCGTGTCTAATCATTTAACAAATGTAACCGAAAGTTACGCTGATTCCGTACAGTGGAATAATGATAAAATTGCCCGTGATATTTTGCAAAACTTCTATGACGGTCATGGACAGACTCTTGATGGAGTTCAAATGTCATTCACCCCTGTGGGAAATGGGAGATATAAGGTAAAGATTTCGGGAGACAGCACATACACTGCAGACAAGGCGATTTTTATAGGAGAATCAACAAAGCGCAATGATATAAAATCCGCAGGAAATTATGGTGAAGGTTTAAAAATGTCTGTTCTTAAGTTATTGAAAGATGGTGGAGCTCAAGATGTTAAAATTGCATCTGATAATTGGAAAGTGACTTACAATCTTGCAAGTACTGATCTTTCCGATAAAAAGGTTCTCGCATATTCACTTGATAAAGTTCCAAAACTTGACGGTAACTATATTGAGTTTGAAACATCTGATAAGAATCTTTTGGAAACATTCAGAAAAAGCATAAATCGTTTTTATCATTCTCATAATGAACATTTCAAATGTCCTGATTTTGAAAATGATATTATTGGAATTAAAAAGTTATCATCCGGAGACAAAGGCGGAGTATATATTGCCGGTCAACGTTTTGAATTTGATAGCAAGTATGATGGGCTTAAGGATTTTGTTGTCTTTTTGAAGGAAAAGCCTCCGGTAGATGTTCTTGACCCGTCAAGAGATAGAATCTCGCTGGGAACAACGCAGTTACAAAGTATTGCACGCTGGCTTGCCGGAGATAAACGAATGTCAGTTGATGATAAGGTTAAAATGCTTCAAGCACTAAAACCTTGCTGGGGACACAAGGGTTTTCTTTCTACAACTCCTATGGATGAGTTTGTTGAATCCTTTTTGTCAGGTTCTAATAACGTATACAGTCCGCATCAAATTCATATAAAATTCCCGTCAAAATATGTTGCTTATTCAGACGCAACAGAGGAACTTGTTAGTGAGTTAAGAATGAATGGTTATGCCGTTTGTAAACGGGAATTTAATAAACTTGGCATGCCTACAATTAAAGACTTGATGGGGGATGCGCGAGCTCATGACGTAGTTATGCCAAATGAAATTCAGACTAAAAAGATTTTAGTTCTGAAAGAAGCGTTAAATAAGCTTGGATTATCATTAAAAGATAAACATTTCACTCAGGATGAGTTAAATGCAAAGATTTATTTGTTTGATAAGTCAAGTGCAAAAGACTCTAAATTGTATAGTGGTACTATGGCTGAAGCCATAACTGATAAAGGGGTATCAAAAGGTTTTTGGATTGACAAATCGTATTTAGATAAGGCAAGTTTTAGTGATGTGTTGGAAACAGCATTGCATGAACTTTCACATAAAGTTGGCGGTGATGAATCTATGGAATTCTCATATAAACTTACCAATGTAAATAAGGATGCACTTGATCAGATTTTAGAAGATCCTAAATCAAGAAATGAACTTCAGGCACTGAGTAGAATTTGGCACGAGTTAAATTTAACAAATTAATTTGTGTTGTAAAATATTTTTGATGTAAAATGGATTTGTAAAGTATCCATAGATATTTATATTTTCGGGGTGTATTACCCGCTGGACAAAAAGGTGATAATAACTTCGGGATGTAGCGCAGCTTGGTAGCGCACCACGTTCGGGACGTGGGGGCCGCAGGTTCAAATCCTGTCATCCCGAGTTTTTAAACTGAGGCTGCTTTAAGTTTAAAGCGGCTTCAGACGTATGTTTAACCGGATTTATACAATATTTGAACACAATGCTTTTTTTATTTCTGTTCGTTTCAGTTTTTTTGTTGTAGTACGCGGAAGAGTTTCTTTTCTTACAATTATATTTATAGGACGTTTATATGGTGCGAGCTGTTTTGAAAGAATTTTTATTTCTTTTTTTACCGAGTTTTCCAAATCATCAGAATTGCTGAAACTTTTAGCATAAGTTTCTGTGGGGACTATTATTGCAGCAATTTCTTCGCACCCGTCTTTTTCTCCGAAATTTTTTGTTATCCCTGAAACGCAAACTTCTGCAAAGTTTGTACTTTGCTCAAGAACAGACTCTATTTCTTCTGGAAAAACTTTTTTTCCCCCCGAAAGCACTATCATATTCTTTATTCTTCCTGTAATATAAATTAGTTTTGTTTTGTTATCAATTCTTGCAATATCTCCGGTATGAAGCCAGCCTTCATTATCAATAACTTCTAATGTCAGATCATCTCGTTTGTAATAACCCTTCATTACGGAATCTCCGCGTAATAGTAATTCTCCTGTTATTTGGTCAATTTTTGCTTCAACAGACTCCAACGCCGGACCTACGGATTTTATATCCTGATACTTTCCGCGATTTACGGCTACAACAGGGCTCGCTTCGGATAAGCCGTAACCTTGAAAAACCCGGATACCTATGCGT
>CABUAQ010000130.1 GCA_902489575.1 uncultured bacterium | reverse complement strand
TTCTGAGTCCGCCTGTAAATATACCCGGTATACCCTGCCAAATTTATTAAAATCATTTACATACGTTTTAGCAAAATAAGCTGCAATAGCATTGTAAATTTCGGTTAATGCAACATTTTGTGCCATAGCTTTGTCAACATCAACATCTATTAATAGCTGTGGCAGATTTGCACTATAAGATGTATAAATCATTGAAAGATCAGGATTTTTAGAAGCCTCAGATATAACTTTTTTAGCTTCTGCATAAATCTCTGAAGCAGATCTATCACCTTTATCCAGAAGTTGATATTCAAACCCTCCAAACATACCCAAACCTGAAATCGCAGGAGGAGAAAAAGTTGCAACAGTTGCGGAAGGGTAATGTGCAAACTGTTTATTTATATTTTTCATAATTCCGCTAAGAGATTCTTTAGAATTCTTTCTCTTAGACCAAGGTAAGAACTTAGAAACTATAAATGCAGTATTTTCACCGTTAAATCCTACAAGTGAAATTGTACTGTTAATACCGGGGATTTTCAAAAGTTTATTTTCAATATCTTTTGCAACTTCATCGGTTCTGGATGCAGACGAACCATCAGGGAGTTGAATTTGAGTGAATACAGCCCCTCTATCCTCTGCAGGTAAAAAACCTTTTGGGATTATGTAAAACATACCTATAGACAGCATCGCAATAATCCCGAGACAAACCAAAGTGAGTTGCCGGGAATCGACAAAGTTTTTTGTGTAATACAGGTATTTATCCCTAATTTTATTAAACCAGTTATCAAAATCGGTTATAAATCTAAAATCGACTTTACCTTCATCTGATTGTAGTATCATTGAACAAAGTGCAGGAGCCAGAGTTAGAGCAACTAAGGTTGACAAACCAATAGAAGAAGCGATACAAAGTGCAAATTGTCTAAACATTCTGCCTGTTATTCCCCCCATAAATGATACTGGTACAAACACTGCCATCAAAACAAGAGATGTTGCTAAAACAGCTCCAAAAACTTCCTTCATGGTGATTTCAGTAGCTTCATATGGGGTTTTACCTTCTTGAATATGCCTCTGGGTATTTTCCAGAACAACTATGGCATCATCAACAACAAGACCAACGGCTAATACAAGCCCAAAAAGAATTAAAAGGTTTATAGAAAATCCGAATATATTCATGAAAATAAAAACTCCGATTAACGATACCGGAATGGCGGCAAATGGAATAAAAGCTGCTCTTGCCGTACCTAAAAACAGGTATGTTACGATAGAGACCAATAAAACGGCTAAAGCAACTGCACTTATAACTTCATGTATTGATTCTCTAACAAACTCTGTTTCATCGTGTTGAATTTTGTATTCAATATCTTTTGGAAAGGATTTACTAAGTTCCTTCATTCTTTTACGTATTTTACTTGACAGATCTATGGCATTTGCTTCAGGAAGCTGACTTACAGTTATGATTGCTGCATTTTTCCCGCTGATTCTTGAGAAATTTGAATAGCTTTCCGCACCAAGTTCAACCCTTGCTACATCTTTCAATTTTACCTGTGCACCATTAGGAAGTGATTTCACAATAATATCCTGAAATTCATTAACATCCTTTAGTCTGCCTTTTGTTCTCATTGTAAGTTTAATTAACTCTTTATTTTTCATTGGTTCAACACCCAAATCACCTGCGGGTGATTGAATGTTTTGAGATTGAATAGCATTAGTTATATCTGTTGTAGAAAGTCCATAACTCGCCATTTTATCGGCATTTAACCATATTCTCATGGAATATGTTGCAGAGCCGAATACCGATACAGAACCAACTCCTTTGATACGAGCAAGCTCATCTTCAATAAATATGTCTGCATAATTTGATATAAACAAATTGTCATATGAGTTATTAGGAGACATAACCGATATCATCATTAATCCAGGTCCACCTGTTGTTTTTTTTACGGATAAGCCGTACCGCCTGACTTCTTCCGGAAGTCTTGGAGTAACCAGTTGCAATTGATTTTGAACATTTACTACTGCCATATCCGGATCAGAACCGACTTCAAAGTATAACGTTAATTTATAGGAACCGTTCTGGGAAGTTGAAGACATGTATATCATATCC
Organism: uncultured bacterium; assembly: GCA_902489575.1. Classification (GTDB taxonomy): domain Bacteria; phylum Cyanobacteriota; class Vampirovibrionia; order Gastranaerophilales; family Gastranaerophilaceae; genus Zag111. The sequence continues at coordinate 1,252 of CABUAQ010000130.1, read as the reverse complement.
TCAACACCATTTAACTGTGACTCAACCGGCGCTGCTATAGTTGATTCTATTACATCAGAACTTGCACCTGCATAGGTTGCTGTTACAAGCACCTGCGGAGGTGTTATAGAAGGGTACTCTTCAAGTGGCAGGGTTTTTATCATCAAAATTCCTGCCAGTAAAATTGCAAGCGAAATTACAATCGCAAGTTTTGGCCTATTTATAAATAAATTACCACGTTGCTCAGACATTTTATATCCTTGTTTTACTATTTATTTTCTATTTTTTCTGGTTAGATTTGCCAGCGGGTGCAGAATTCAATTTATACATTTCTTCTTTAGAAACGATTTTAACAGGGGAACCGGGTATAACTTTTAATATCCCTTCTATAATAATTTTATCTCCCGATTTTACACCTTCTTTTATAATCCAATTATCTCCGGATTGACCTTGAACCTTTATATATGTTAACTGCGGCAGATTATTTTCATCTAATTTATAAACATATTTACCCTCTTGATTTTCCTGTACAGCAACAATGGGAACAACCGGAACCTTTACAGGCTTATTTGCAAAGAGTTTTACATTTACAAATTCACCGTGCAAAAGTTTGTTTTGGGGATTTTGAAAAGTTGCCCTCATTGTTACGGTACCTGTGGATTGATCAACTTTATTGTCAAGAAAATCTTGTACTCCGTCAAAATCGTATTTAGTTCCGTTTGGTAAGTACAATTGAACTTTACGTTTATCACCCGCATTTTTATCAACGGAGGTTATTGCAGCATAATCATCTGATTGTAACGGGAAGGTCACATAAATAGGATTTGTACTATTAATAGTTGTTAACGACCCTGAAGAAGGGCTCACATAGTTACCAACCGTAACATCAATAATCCCAATTCGACCATCAACAGGGGCTTTTACAGTTGTATAATTAAGATTTCTGTTCGTATCATTATAATTAGATTCGGCAGCTTCTAACTGAGCTTTCAAAGCATCTCTATTCGCTAAAATTTCATCATAACGTGACTTTGCAATATAATCCTGTTTAACAAGCTCATCTGCTCTTGCCAGTTGCTTTTGAGCATAAGCAAGCTGAGCTTTGATATTTTGGATATTAGCTCCGGCAACTTTTGACGCATTTTGATATTCAACAGGTTCTATTAGAAAAAGCGTATCACCCGCTTTAACGTAATCTCCTTCTTTGAAATAACTCTTCTGCAAATATCCGGAAATACGTGCCATTATACTAACTTGGTATTTTGAAACAACA
>CABUAQ010000129.1 GCA_902489575.1 uncultured bacterium | reverse complement strand
AAATAGTAGACTTATCAAAAAGAAAATGTTATAATAATTATGTGTTTATAGGCATACACATAAAAAACCTAAATATTTATTATATAAGGATATTATTATATGTATCAGAAATTTGGAATAAAAAAAGAAATTTTAGATTTATCAGAAGAGGTTGAAAAAGAAATACAACCAATATTTAAAAATATTGAGAAAATAGAAGAAATAAACAGTTTAAAAGTCTTATCAGCATTTCAAGAATGTGGATTATCAGAAATGCATTTAAATTCATCAACAGGATATGGAATTGATGAAATTGGAAGAAATAAAATAGAAGAGATTTATGCAAAAATATTTAATGCTGAAGATGCATTAGTAAGAGCACAATTAATATCAGGAACACATGCTCTAGCTGTAACATTATTTGGAATTTTACGTCCAGGAGATACAATGTTAAGTATTTCAGGAGCACCTTACGATACATTACAAACTGCAATAGGAATAAGTAAAGAAGAAAGTAAGAGTTCATTAAAAGCATTTGGAGTAAAATATGAACAAATAGAATTAATTGATAATGATTTTGACATTAATTCAATAAAAGAAAGAGTATCCAAAAAAGATATAAAATTAATAGAAATTCAGAGATCAAAAGGATATTCAACAAGGAAAAGTTTAACAATTGATAAAATAGAAAAAGCAATAAAATCAATAAGAGAAGTAAATAAAGATGTTATAATAATGGTTGATAATTGTTATGGAGAATTTGTTGAAGAAAAAGAGCCAACAGATGTTGGGGCAGATATTCTAGTTGGTTCTTTAATGAAGAATTTAGGTGCTGGTATTGCAACAAGTGGTGCATATATTGTAGGAAAAAAAGACTTAATAGAATTATGTGCAGAAAGACTTACTGCTCCAGGAGTAGGAAAAGAAATAGGACCATCATTAAATCAAAATATACCATTTATAAAAGGACTATTTTTTGCACCAAGTGTAGTGGTAAGTGCAGTAAAAACAGCTGTATTTGCAAGTAGAATATTAGAAAAATTAGGATATAAAGTAGATCCTTTATATAATGAAAAAAGAGCAGATATAGTTCAAACAATAGAATTAGGTGATGCAGATAAATTAGTAAAATTCTGTCAGGGAATTCAAATGGGTTCTCCAATAGATTCGAATGTAATTCCAGAACCAAGTGCAATGGGAGGATATGATGATCAGGTAATTATGGCAGCAGGAACATTTACAGAAGGGTCAACAATAGAATTAAGCTGTGATGGACCAATTAGAGCACCATATATTGCATATATGCAAGGTGGGCTTACATATCAATATGGCAAGTTGGGTATAATGAAAGCATTATCAAATTTAGAATAATTATAATAAAAGGAAAAAGCTATGTGATATCACATAGCTTTTATAATATTATTTTTCAAAATTTGGAATATAATAACCAATTCCTCTTTTTGTAATTAAATATTTTGGATTAGAAGTATCTTTTTCAATTCTTTCTCTAATTCTTCTAACAGTAACATCTACAGTACGGATATCTCCGTAATATTCATATCCCCAAACTTGTTCAAGAAGAGATTCTCTTGTAACAACTTGCCCTTGTTGTTGAGCTAAATATTTTAAAACTTCAAATTCTCTTAAAGTTAAATTTACAATTGTTCCATTAACATTAACTTCATATTTTTCCAAATCTAAAGTTAAATCTCCAATCTTTATAGTGTTTAGTTTTTTAGTTTCTTTATGGGAATCTGAATCATGCGAAGATTTTAAACTATCATAATGTGTTTCAGATTTTCTTAAATTAGCTTTTACTCTAGCCACAACTTCTCTTACGCTAAATGGTTTTGTAATATAATCATCTGCTCCAATTTCTAATCCTACAATTTTATCTAATTCATCATCTTTGGCTGAAACCATTAAAATTGGAACATTATAATAATTTTTTATTTTTTTACAAACAGTAAGACCATCAACACGAGGAATCATTACATCTAGTAAGATTAAATCAGGACGTTGAGAAATTGCTAAATCTATTGCAGTTTGCCCATCATTAGCTTCAATTGTATTATAGCCTTCTCTAGTTAAATTATGAACGAGTAAATCAACAATTTTTTGTTCATCATCAACTATTAATATTGTTTTCTTTTCATCATCAAAATTATTGTTTTCCATATAAGACCTCCGATTAAGTTATACATATTTTATATCACAATTTTTACCAATATACAAGGTAAATCAATAAATAAATATAAAAAATAAGTGTAAATTTACATAAAATTGACATACTGATAAGTTTGTGCTATAATAGTAATGTCGACATTAGGTCTATTTTTATAGTCACCTTTTGGCAACAAAGTCGAAACAACAAGAAAAAAATTTTTTGAGGTGAAAAAATTATGGATTTGAAGAACATTAATGGTCAGATTATCGGCTGGAGCACTATTTCTGATGATATCCTGAAGTATCATTGCTCTACGAGCCAGGTTGTTGAAAAGAGGCATCTTGATTTCAAAGATCAGGCAAGTTTGCTTGATGAATTGAGTAAGGTTATCGACAACAAGACTCTGTTTAATCGAATTAAAAGAGCACTGGAAAAAAATGATGCGGAGGAAAAGAAAATGAGCAACAAGGCAAAGGCAAACGAGAAGAAGGCAACTGTTACTACTAAAGTGGAAGCAAAAGCTTCTGCAGAAGCTAAGACTGAAAGCAAGCCTGAAACTGTGAGCAAAGTTACCGTTGTCGGCATCAAGAATGATGATATGGCAAATCTCGAAAAGAGTCATGCTGACACTGTTGCTGAAATTTCTGCTGAAGAGAAGAAGATGACTGAAGCCAAAATGCTTCAGGAAACCTGTGAGCGGGTTCTGCAGAAGGCAACTGAAGCATTTAACAATGCACGTCAGGAATTGCAGAAGGCAAAGACTGCTCAGAAGAATGCAGAAAAGGAGGTTGCAACTTTCAGTAAGAAGATCAAGAAGCTTAATGAAAAGTTGGGAGAAATCGAAAATAAGATTGAAACGGCCAAAAATCAGATGGTTTATCTGATTGCTCCTGGTTATTCTGGAGAAATTCCTGCATGTGGCACCTTTATTTCTACTTGTGAAGTCGAAGGCGTCGCAAATCTCAAGGTTGAGCAGATTCCAACTGAACTTAAGCCTGATTTTCAGGATATGATCAAGGCAGGCTTTGATTCGGCTCAGGAGTATGCTAAGGCACTTAAGTTCGTGACTCTGGTTGAATATTATCTCTGCAATGATATGCAGTATAAGATGCTTGTCTCTGATGACAAGATTCAGAAGCTTATTTCTGCACATATCGATGGTTAATCTATAATTTCTAACAGTATGTTAGACGAAGAAGGGCA
>CABUAQ010000128.1 GCA_902489575.1 uncultured bacterium | reverse complement strand
TTTTCGACACTTCCTTTTTTGATGTAAAGAACAGAGAATCGAACAAGGCAATTCGAAGAATAGAAACAGTCCAGTGGACTGTTTCGGTGCCTGCGTGCGTGCCGAAGAAAGCTTTAGCTTTCAATGGGCGAGTCTCTCCTTCTGCGCCAAAAAAGGAAGTGTCATTTTCGACACTTCCTTTTTTGATGTAAAGAACAGAGAATCGAACAAGGCAATTCGGAGAATAGAAACAGTCCGGTGGACTGTTTCGGTGCCTGCGTGCGTGCCGAAGAAAGCGTGCTCACTTGTTCATCGTCTCTGCCCCTGCCCTTATTGTTTTTCTGTTTGTAAATCTGGAAACAGTAGTCAAATCTGACGATATACTTTTTTCCGTGATTTTTAACCTAAGTCAAAAATGACAACAAAAGTTGTCTTAAATGACTACTATTTTCTCTGCGTTTGTGGTACACTATAAATAGATAAAGTTAAGGAGGCAAACTTATGGGAAATTTGAAGAACAATATTGACCATTATATGAAATTAAAAGGGATAAAGATGTATAGTCACTTGCTTGTTAATATTGCACACGAATTAGGAATCAAAGGACAAGACGCATATAAATTTGCAAATAAGGAAAAATCAAATTTTTCAAAAATGTTAAAAGACGAACGACCTCTGAAATATGAGTTTATTATTCCTCTTGAAAAAATATTCGGTGTTTCACTGGCAAGGTTATTAGATGAAGATTCATATAAATTGCCGACAGAAAAAGATAATGTGCCGTTTAATAAAGGTTTCAGATATTATGCATACCTTGATAATCCAAAACTATATAAAGAAGAATTCGATCTTTTACTTGCAAAGGATGGAAAATCAATCCTTACTCAAACAGACGAATTTGGAAAAACATTCCTTGATTATGTAGTTGAATATCGTTCATTTAACGGTGTCAGATACCTTCAGGAAGAATATGGAATAAAACTCAAATGGCATTTTAACAGCTTTGAGTTCAGAAAAGATTCCGGCATAACTTGGATAAACTTCGATAATTGTATTGCGTTTGCTCGGCTTGTTGCAAGTATGAACGACGCAGAACTGTTCAATTGTATTTATGATCCTTATAATATGTTTTTAACACAAGGGCATTATGTTACAAATGATACTATTTTTTGTCAAAGTGAATTTTTAGAAATAATGTTAGATAACGATACTTTGTTCAGTTCAATATTTGAAATAAGACCATATGAGTATGTGTTGGCGGGAAGTAGTGTCAAGCGAAAAAAGCAAGTTGATTCTATTACATATTATTCAATTAACCCGATAATAAATAATTGCCTAAGATATTCATTGGAACACTTGGAAAAATATAAACACAGGGCAATAGATATATTAAAATTCGGAATAAAGCATAATACAGAAATTATAAATAAGGTTGGTGCAGATACATATTGCATTTGTAATGAACTTGGCGGAGTAATAGATTTTGGAAGAACGGATTGGTTTAGTTGTGATGTTGATAATATTGCCGTTTATGTTGACACGGAAGTAAACGACGATGAAATAAAAGCTTTAATAAAACAACTGCCAAAGTTCAAAAAAAGATACTAAGAAACGGAGGAACAAGTATGTATCATTTTCAATATGTCTCGAAAAATGAAATCGCACCGCTAAAAAATCAAGTGATAGAATTAATTGGGTTAGTACAAGACGAAATTAGAAAATATTTTACATTTCAATATGAATTTATCGGTAGTGTAAAGCGAAATATGGTAACCTGCGATGCTAAAAGTAATATCGGTTTTGATTTTGATGTGAATATTATGGTCAATGACGATGATGAAGATTATTCTGCCAAGGAAATCAAACAGATACTTATGAAGGCATTTAACAAATACGCATACAAATATCATTATGATTTTTGCGAGGACAGTACACGGGTGTTTACCATTAAAGTCAAAGACAGAAAAAATTCTCAAATATTGCATAGTTGTGATTTTGCAATCGTAAACAATTACGAAGACAATCGGCAAGAGTATATCCGATTTAACAAAAAATCAAATTCATACAATTGGGTGGAGCAATCGAATGGGTTTTACCTTCTGCCGGAAAAAGTAGAATTTTGCAAAGATAATTATTTATGGACAGAAGTCCGAGAGATATACATAGAAAAGAAAAATTGTAATACCGACAAAAATAAAAAATCAAGGTCAATTTTTGCTGACGCAATACATCAGGTTTGCCAACAAAACGGGTACTTTGAAGAATAAGAAGAAAAGAGGAAATCGGAATGGAATTAACAACTTGTCCCAATTGCGGAAGTCCTAATTCGACTGTTAAACGAAAGAAGAATAAGCATAAAGGTGTAATTATATCCATAATTGTGTTTGCTATAATTGTTGTCAGTGCATTAGGAATTGGCATTTCGAAAAAAGCAAAGGAACTGGAATATTATTCAAATATGGAAAAAGTATCTTTTACAATGCTTGATGGAGCCGCCAAAGCGGAAAATGCCGGAAACCTTATTAAGAACGTGTGGTACAATGCTATTTATGAAGAACGCAATAGTGAAACAGACCAATATACTATGAAAAACGGAAAGTTTGTCGATGATTTTAATGATGCACTTTCTGAGCTATTTGCAGATGAAAATTTCAGCAACAGTATTTCTGAAATAGAAACCAACCAATACGAAGTTGCCAATTTAATGAAACAGTTGAAAGAACCACCGAAAAAGTATGAAGAAGCATACTCCGTGTTAAAGGTATACTATGACAATTATTTGAAAATGACAAAAATCGTTACAAGTCCTACTGGAAGTCTTAATACATTTTCAGAGGATTTTAATACCTATGATAATAATACGGTTGATTCATACGAAAAAATGAAACTATATTTAGATTAACAATCAGGAAGGAGATACTATTTATGGGTAAACATTTTTTTGATTATGAAGATGGCGATTTTGCTTGTTCAATCTCTGATAATATAGCAATAGATTCCGATGGAGATTTATTGATTCGAATGGGAGATGATATGGCAATGGATATGGACTCTGGAGAGTTGCACATTATATCCGGTTGGTCCAACGATGAAGATGACGATTAAAATAATGGCGGCAGAGAGAAGGTGGGTTCCCTTGCCGCCACGTCCCCATATACCGATAAACTTATTTTCTTCAACGTGTAAGATGAAATTGGGCAAATAATGTAGCCTCTCCCTTTTTCTTATACTGTGAACTCAAAAATGAAAAAACGCTCTACAGTTCGGTAACATCTTGAAATATGTTTTGCATTTGTTGTAAAATGTATTTGCATTTGAGAAATGAAAGAGTTTTTTGTGAATTATGTTGCTAAATAAAAGACGGATTGATAAATTTCAATCTGTCTTTTATTTT
>CABUAQ010000127.1 GCA_902489575.1 uncultured bacterium | reverse complement strand
AGTATATCTATCATATGTAAAATATACCTTATAGATTTAAATATGTCAAGTTTATAAAATCTAATATATGAATAGTAATGAAAGATTGATAACATTAGGTTTAAATATTAAACTGGCAAGACTTAAAAAAGGAATTTCGCAAGAAGAGCTTGCAGAATTAGCTAATACTTCACGAACGACCATAAGTATGATTGAGACAGCTCGTCAAAATCCTACAATTTTAAAAGTTATTGATATTGCAAAGGTTTTGGATACAGATATTCTTCAGATATTAGAAAATGTATAATTGTCTTTTATACTTTCAGCAGTGATAAAGCCTGTTGACCAGCAGTTTTGCAGGTTAAATCCTCCGCAAAAACCGTCAATATCCAGCACCTCTCCGCAAAAATACAGCCCTGAATATTTTTTACTTTCCATTGTTTTTGGGTTAATTTCTTTTAAATCAACTCCGCCGCATGTTACTACTTCGTTGTCTGAAGATTTGCCTGTTACAGTTATCTCAAAATTTAAGAGTTTATTGAGTATTTTTTCTCTCACTTTTCCGCTAATTTTGTGGCAGAGAGTTTCAGAATTTATTTCAAGGTCTTCCAATATCAGGGTTGCAAAGGATTTTGGTATAAATTGCGACAATAGATTTTTTATTTCTTTATGTGGATTTTTGTTTAAGTATTTTTGCAGGTCAAATTCTCGGACAAGTTGAAAGGTAATTTTATATGGAAGCTCTTTTCTCGCATTAAGAGATGAGATTTTATAAATAAGTGGTCCGGTGATTCCCTTATGTGTGAATAAGATGTCGTTATTTTCAAGGTTTTTAAATCCGTGAGCTTTGACGTTTTTTATACTCACTCCTGCGATTTTAGAAAAATCCTGTTTCGTTTTCAAACCTACAAGAGCTTGTACGGGAGGGATTATGTTTATATTCAGTTTTGATAATAGTTCATATCCGGCGTGTCCGCCAATTGCGATTACAACATTATCAAATGCGTATGAACTTTTTTCTGTTTTTATTTTATATCCACAGGTAAGTTTTTCAATGGATAATACTTTTTCTTTTTGAAAGGTAGCGTTATTAATTGATTTTAAGAATTTTTCTCTAACTTCTTTAGCATCATTTGATATCGGGAAAATTCTTTTATCATCCTGGGTATATGTTTTTATGTTGATTTGTTCAAAGAAGTTGATAGTTTCATTTACTCCAAATCTTGAAAATACAGAGTATAAAAATTTTTCTCCACGCGGATAATTTTTGGTAAATTCTTTAAAATCGTATTGAGCATATGTTAAGTTACATCTCCCACCTCCTGTAGGCAGTATTGTGCGTAAAATCTTTCCCTTATCAAATATCGTTACGTTAAAGTCTGCATTCAGCAGAAATTTTGCACAAATACAACCAGCCGGTCCTCCACCGATAATAGCAATTGTCTTGTTATTGTATTTATTCGCGTTAAAAATCGACTCTCGTTCCATACAAAAAAACCATTTCCGGATTTTCTAGGTCGTTGTGCATTTCAGCAATGTTTTTATGTAGTACAGGGTGAATGTATTCTGAGTTTAATTCCATCATTGGTACAAGGGTAAAGGCTCGTAAATGTACATATTTATGTGGAATTATAAGATTATCTTCCTTAACTATATCTTTATTATAAAACAGAATATCAATATCTATTGTCCTATCTTCATAGTTCTGGGTTTCTTTTTGATTTCTGCCTAACTGTTTTTCTATTCTTTGGCAAACCTCTAATAATTCTTTTGGAGAATATTTTGTTTTTGCTTCAACAACAGCATTTACAAACCAGGTTTGAGTATTCATATTCCATGGCTCGGTCTCATAGAATGCTGATGTTCTTACGATAGATATCCCATCATCGGCACCAAGTAAACTTGCTGCCTGTTGAACATACCCTATTCTATCACCTTTGTTAGAGCCTAAGCTCATATATACTATTGCCATATTTTGATTTTATAAATTTTTGTATATTCTGTCAACATGTTATGTTATTTGTTGTATAATTTTTCTATTATGATTACGTATTCTATTATTTTAATTTTATTGCTTTTAATAGTTGTTGCTATGTTTAGCGAGTTGTTCTTGTACGGTTTAGTGTCTACTTTATTGTTTATAATTCTCTTACCGTTTTATTATATTGTCAGGGTGTTTAATGGAAAATTTTTATATGGGTGGAGAGAAAAACTTGGATTTTTTAAGGCTCCGAATTTAGGTGATAAGGTTATTATGTATCACGGTGTTTCTGTTGGGGAGGTTATAGCACTTGAAAATCTTATAAGAAAAACAAAAGAAGAATTCCCTGATTATAAAATAGTTGTGACTACAGGAACAAAAACAGGACAGGAAATTGCTATTAAAAAGTTTTCAGAAGTCGCGGATTTTATAACATATTTCCCATTTGATATACCGTTTTGTGTTGATTCTTTTTTAAATAAGGTAAGTCCTACAGTTGTATTAATTGCGGAAACAGAATTGTGGCCCGTTTTTTCTTTGTTTTGTAATGAACGTGGAATCTATCTTTATACAATAAATGGAAGGATGTCTGATTCTACGTATTCTTTGTACAAACTGTTGAGTCACTTTTTCAGACTTGTGTTATCAAAATATACTAAAATTCTTACTCAAAGTGAGATTGATAGAAATAAATTAGTATCAATAGGAGCCCCAGAAGAACGTACATTTGTCATGAAGAATTTGAAATTCGATGTAAAAAAATCTGAGGATGTTGTTGATATTGCACAAAAGGGTTTCCGTGTAATGATTGCCGGTAGTACTCACAAGGGAGAAGATGAGATTGTTCTTAATATTTTTAAAGCAAATTTGGAGAAGTACCCTGATGTTAAACTTTTATTAGCACCTCGTCATATAACCAGATTGCCGCAGATATTACCAATATTAGATAATTTGGGTTTGAATTATGGTTTTCGTTCAAAAAACGATGACTTTAAAACCTGTGATGTTTTAATTTTGGATACTATGGGTGAACTTAGTAAAATGTATTCGGTTTGTTCTTTTGCATTCATTGGGGGAAGCTTTAATAAAACAGGAGGTCATAATCCTTTAGAAGCCACTGTTTATTCAAAACCTACAATTACAGGGCCTTCAATTCATAATTTTAGAGATATCTATTGGCTTTTAACACGCTCAAACGCAGGGAAAATTGTTAAAAATCCAAAAGAATTTGGTGAATATGTGGATAAACTTCTTTCGGATAAAGCTTTCTATGTTGCAGCTTGTAAAGATTGTGAAACTATATTTAAGGATCAGCAGGGTGCATTAGATGTAGTAATAAAAGAATTAAAAGAAATTTTATAAATCATTTTGCATAGTCCTCGCCGGGGGTAAATATTTTCGTCATTGCGAAGGAGCTTTGCGACT
>CABUAQ010000126.1 GCA_902489575.1 uncultured bacterium | reverse complement strand
ATTAATATTTATTAATATAGTATCAAAAATATTTTTTAGGGGTTTTATATGATTGTTATTATTAAGGGGTAAGATATGTTAATTTCACCGGTAGGATATACAGATAATTCGGTAAGCAGAAGACCGCCAGCGTTTACAGGTTTTACAAAGCTGCTGGGTAAGAAGATTTTTGTGGATGGACAGAAGGATATTGCAAAAATGATGGAGTCTCATCCAAACACATATCCTGTATGTGGTCAATTACCGGAATTTATTACTTATAAATTACCAAAAGATATTCGTAAGGAAGCTATACACGAAATTTATGAGGCATTTGATAAAGTTGCGGTGTTATTGCGTGGATATTATCCTGATGCATCTGCTACTATGGATGAAATAATGAAATCCCGTCCAAATTCGGCTGTGAAAATTTTGAATGATGTTTTTAAAAAGTATAAAATTATAAAACCTTTTGTTGATGATGATATTGACATTATATATTTGGATAAAGGTGGCAAAGGTTCTGTTTATAAAATAGAAGGCTTGAAAGGTTGGACATCATCAAAAGCGGATAAAATGATTGAAGACCCTGATGAATTTGTTATAAAGGTATATCATCAAGTAAAAGGTGAAAGTTGGCACCCATTCAAGAGTCATGGTGCTTATGCTGAAATAAACAGTGCAAATTATTGGACGAAGCATGAGGGCAGATACACTCAAAGAGGTAAATTCTATTTTGCAAGTTTAAGAAGCGGGTATATGGTAAACAAATTTTTGGATGAAGATACAAGACTTCCTAAACGTATGATTGATGAGTACAGTCGAGGTATTAAATGTACTGATGAGGATAAATATATAGCTAATAAGTCTGTTATTGATGGTTACAATAGGATAAAAGGGTATAACTTTGATTGGGGTGGGTGCCGTGTTGTTAACAGAGTAAAAAATGAAAACAAGGTTGCTTTGTCAGTTTTGAACCACTTTAAAAGAAGTACAGAATCAAATTTTGTTCATGATTGGTTTAGAATCTCAAAGAAAAAGCAAAATAAAGATGATGTGCGTGCTGGCTTAGCATTAGCGATTAAGTATTTACCGTCAGAAATTCAAAAGCAGTGTATTGATTATTGTCTTGGGTTTAAATCTCCTAAAGTAAATCAAGCTCTAGCGTATGTTTTAAAATATCTCCAATTTGAAGATACTATTCCGTATTATGAAAAATTATTAAAAACAAATGATGTAACGACTCAGGTTATACTATTAAACGAAATACCGTTAATGTCTAAGAAGTTAAAGCACAATGCTGTAAATATAAAAGATGACATATCTGCTCAATTAACTGAGATTGTTCCTGAACGAATTGATACATATTACAATATTGCAGAGCGTTATGTTTTACCTGAAGCAATGGAACATTTGGCAAGTTTTGTACACCTCTTACCGAAAGAGAATATACCCAGGCAATATGAAAAACTGGTAAAAATGGATAATCCGCTCTTACATGAACGTTTGCTTTATACATATAACAGGCTTCCACAGTTTTATGCATCCGAAGCGAAAAAATTATTGCAACAAAATGTAACAGATCCTGAGCTTCATCAAATATATAAAAATTTTTTTAGCAGTTAAATTATATTATTACTGTCAAAATTCCCTGTTTAGGCTATAATGCTGTTATGGAAGATAAAGATATTGATAAAATTTACGAACTTATAGATGCGTCTCAGTATGCTTTAGCAAAAGAAGCTATTGCAGGATTGTTAAGTAATAATCCTGAAGATATTGATGCTCAGAGACTGCTGGCTTTATGTGAAGTCAATCTGGAGAACTTTGATAATGCGCGTTCTATATTAGAAGATGTCATAAAGTATCGTCAGGATGATGCTTTATGCTGGTATTATCTTGGTTGCTGCTATGATAATCTTGGAGATTTAATAGCTGCAAAGCATGCTTATTTGAAAGTGTTAGAGCTAAGACCTGAATATGTTGATGCGTATAAAAGTTTAGCAATTGTATACATAAAATCTGAAGATTTTGAAAAGGCTGTTGATACCGCCAAAAAAGCTCTGGAACTAACAGGAGAGGATTATTCCGTATATTACATTTTAGGAACTGCCTGTATGGCAGGCAAGATGTTTGAACAAAGTGTAGAGTATATTGAAAAAGCAATTGAACTTAGTCCTGAAAATCTTCAATTATATAATAACCTCGGGACTTCTTACCTGACTATAGGAAACCTTGATAAAGCTCTTGAAACGTATGAAAAAGCTTTATCAATTGATGATAAAGATTCGTTGACTTATTTTAATATCGCCTCAATTCTGCAGCTGCAGGATAACCATAAACAAGCCTGCGAATACTTTAAAAAAGCTCATGAATGCGAACCTGAAGAAGATAGTTATATTGTAGCTTGGGCAATATCAGAGGTTAAGGCAGGTATGTTTAATGATGCTATAGAGCACTATAAATATCTGGCTTCTACATATCCACAAAAGGCTAATTACAAGTATAACCTTGCTTGTTGTTATCAGGTCGTCGGCGAGTATGAAATTGCAATTTCGTTATTAAAACAATTAGTTCTAATTACTCCTAAGGCAACAAATATATTAAAAAAACTTGCGAGTATATATATTGCTATAGGACAATTAAACAACGCTAAAGAAATTTATGAAAAAATGGTAAAACAGGGTTCTGTATCATACCAGTTATATTATGAACTTGCAATATTATGTGTTAAAACAGATGATATTGATAGAGCAGAACAAATTTTAAAGAAGGTTTGCGGGCTTAATCCGAATTTTGCACCTGCACACAAGGATTTAGGTGTTATATATTTAAATAAACGTTTGTTTGATTACGCCAGAGATGAATTTGAAAAGGCCTATGCCTGCGATCCGCAAAATTACTCTGTGGTTTTGGAATGTGCAAATTATCTCCATTCTACATCTAATTTTGAAAAAGCAGATAAATTTTATCAGGAAGCTATTGCGCTGGAACCTGAAAATCCGAATGCTCTGGCCTTTTCTGCATTGAATAAAACTCACTTAAAGCAGATTGATCAAGCTAAAGAGCAGATAGATAAAGTTCTTGCAAAATGTTCTGACTCAGCATTTTTATTGTTTATAGCAGGTAGAATTTATCACCTTGCAGAAGATTATGAGACTGCTAAAATGTATTTGATAAAAGCTTATGAATTAGAAAAACTCCCTGATGTGCAAAATCTTTTGGGATTATGTTATTTTGAGCTGGGTAATTATGAGCAGGCAAGGGTAATTTTTGAAAACATGCTGGAGAAAACTCCGCTGAATGTTAATCTTTTATTAAGTCTTGTTAAATGTTATGAAAAGCTTGAAAACAATGATAAAGCTCTTGAATATGCAGAAAAGATTGTTGAAACTTTTCCCGAATGTGAACAAGCTCAGGAATTTATAAGAAAATTATCTTAATTTATAGTTG
>CABUAQ010000125.1 GCA_902489575.1 uncultured bacterium | reverse complement strand
AAAAAAAACTACTGAATAAATTTTTTCATGGTTTTCAAATAATCTTAATCCAAAAGACGCTCTCTCCTTATAATAATGGTGTTCCAATTTCGACAATATCAATAAAACTACCACTATAAACAATAAAAATTTGTATGCTGTAAAATACGGTATAACAATATGATTTGTCAAATAATCGTAAAAATAATAATCTAAATCAGAACGCATATTCAGATTAGATGATACTAACGAAAACATTAATAAAAAAAACAACGTTATTGACGTAAAAATGTAACCTAATACTGATATTATATTCCAAGCAATATATTTTTTAAACTTTGATATTCGCATGTCTTTATTATATACAAAATTTAAAATTACTTACCTATTTCCAATGCTCTTTGAGCCATGGTTTTTGAAATATTTACTAACGCAAGGTTTGCTTCATAAGCCCTTTGTGCAACCAAAGCATCTGCTATATCTACCATTGCATTAACATTTGATGCTCTAATATAACCATCTGCATCCGCATCTGGATGACCTGGTTTATAAATTTTTTGGCCTAATGTCGGATCTTCTACAACACCTGAAAAATTAACTCCACCTTGTAAATAAGGCATTGTACCAACACTAAAAGCATCTTCTTTCATAGTATTTAACAATCCATGAAAAGATACATCATCTACTGCTGTCAAAACAGGAATTTTTCTGACATAATTCGGGGTATCAAGGTTTGCTATATTTTTTGCGTGAACATCTATTCTTTTACCGTGAACCTGAAGTGCTTTTGCACCCATATCTATAGATTCCATTATGCCCATTTATATCACCCTGCCTTTATTATTTACCAACATTTATCACTGTTTTCATTTCTGTAACTATGTTTGACATCCTTCTTGTTGCCATTGAATATAAAATTGAATTCTCCTGCATTTGCAATAATTCATTTGCTGCATTTACAGGTTCTTCGGATCTGTCTGTTGCTATAGGAGAAGGTCCTAATTTTTCAGATAATTGAGTTTCTAAAGGACTGTTCATTGTGCTCAAATAATGTCCGAATTCTATATCCTGCCTTATATAACCGGGAGTATCAACATTGGCAATATTTGAACCTAATGCTCGCTGCCTTTGAGAAATTAATCCGAGCATTAATGAAGTCTTACCCATACTATCCAGTGAATTATACATATATAAACCTCTCTTATATTATTTAAGCTTCTCTTATATTAATTGATTTGTTATACATTGTATCTGCAAGTTTTATCATCTGCATACTTGCGAGCATTGAAGCATTTAACCTTAACAAATCTGTTGCAGAGCGATATATACTTACATTTGAGGCTTCAAGATTATTTTGCTTTATATAATCGTGATTTTTAACAAGTCTTGCTTCTCCTGCTTCAGCTGTTGGTTTTAATCTATTCATATCAGCTGATTCCATACCCGCAGGATTATCAAATGTAATAATTGGAATTGTTCCAACTTTTTTTGCTTTTGCACCGCGTGAATCGTATGCCAAAACATCTCCGTTTTGTTTAATTTCAAATTTAAAACAATTAGTAGGTATTTGAATACCTTCACCAACAATCCATCCGTCACGGGTTGTTAAATATCCGTCTTTACCCTGTTTAAAAGCTCCGTCGCGTGTATACTGAACTTCACCTGATGGAGATACTACAGGAATATACCCCGGACCATTTATTGCAACATCGTAAGGATTACTTGTAATTCTTATTGAACCTTGGGTATAATTTGTCCTGACTGCACCTGTTAAGTATCCGTCTTCTTTTAATATTTGCTCAAAAGTCACATTTTTATACCCTGTTGTTTGAAAATTTGACAGGTTGTTTGCTATTTGTCCAAACCTTTCAAACTGAACAAGTGCATTATTTGTACCTTTTGATATTATTCCTTGTAAATTATACATATATATAACCTCTATTTTTTACTATTGGCTCAATTGAGAAATTGTTTTACCTAAAACTGAATTTTGAAGCATAAACATTTGTCTGTTTGCATCAAAATTTTTGATAACAGGCATCATTGAAAGAAATTCTTGCTGCAATGCCACATTTGAAAATTCGTTATAACCCTGTTTTAAATTTGGATCCATTACATTCACACCGTTTGCATCAACAACTCCTATTTGCCCAATTTTAGTAAGTTTATATGTTTCAGGATTAAACATTGTTATTTTACCGGATTTATCAATTTTTATTTGTTTTAAATCCTGTGGTATAAACGGGAATTTTATAGGCACACCTGCTGTTGACAAAACTTTTGCATTTTCCAAAGTTAAAAGTGTTCCATCTTTACCTATTTGAAAACGTCCATCACGAGTTAATTTTATACCATTTTCATTTTCAATTTGGAAATAACCTTTATTTGCAAGTGCTAAATCCAGTGGGTTTTCAGAAACAGCGATACGTCCAACTTTATCGTCACGTGTAGTTGACAAAGCGTGAACACCCAAAAATTCAGTAAATGAAGACACAACAGCTTCTTTACGTTGATAACCTATTTTATCAAAACCGCCGATATTTTCGTTACTGATACCAATCAACTCGCTTTGAAGGTGCATAGCTCGTATTGATGTAGTTAATCCGTTATCATTAAAGTGTATACCGCTATTTAATCTCATAGTACTACCTCTACATGTTACTTTAATTATTGTCGAACTTTTTGAAATTTTCATCAATATTTTTGAAAAAAATCATTCGTTCGTATGAGAATTAACATGTATTTAATGAGATTTTACTAGAAGTCAATTGTATTAAAAATTATCATTTATCATTCCCAATCCAATCAAGCATAGATCTTATTTCACCTGATTCTAATTGATATTCTTCCGATAAATTGCTGTTTAAAACTCTATCTATTCGTAAGTTAACTTTTGGAACATTTTGTATATTTAATGTATGGTTTCCTTTGTCATAAAATTCAGAATAATTTAGACCTTGATTAACACAATCAGGAAGTCTGACATAACCGTTTATATCATCATAATAGCAAAGTCCAAAAGTTCTGCACACGATCCCGCGATAATTATAAACACAACATTCTCCATTTATTAAAAATGGACACCTGTGCTCAAATTTTTCACCTTTAAATTCTTTCTTATCCATTTTTAAATTTCTTATATTTTGTTGAACAAGAATCTTAGTATTTTGAGGTAGACTTATATAGCCTTGTGTCAAGTATGAAAATTCTAATTGCGAATATGGATAATCACCTTTTTCACAACATTTTGAACAACCTTTTTTACATTTTACATATCTTTTCTGGTCATCAAATAAATTTTTTATCAGTTCATCAAAATCTTTTAAAAATTTTTCATAACGTTCCAACATAAGAAATTATCACTTTCCTTTAATCATTGTATAACGTCTGCCTTTTTTAATAACATTATATTCAAGTTTATCTTCTATTTCATGAATATATTTATTCTTAATTA
>CABUAQ010000124.1 GCA_902489575.1 uncultured bacterium | reverse complement strand
TTAAATTAGAAGTAATGAATAAAGGTGACTAATGAGTGCAACAGCTTCTAAGATTATAACTTTTTTAAAAACTCATGCTAAAGATTTTACTGACAGTAAAAGATGTTTTATTATTGTTACGCATATTGTTTCTAATAGCATAGATTTTTTAGAGGTCTTGGCTTCTAAAGGAAGAATAGCTGGAGTCATTGCTAAACCTAATTCTGTTGATCGTGCTGCATTTTCTAAAATGAGAGCAAAAAGAATTCCCTTTATTAATGTAGCAAGGGATGATCTACGATTAGAAGACACGGTCAAACAGAAAATTATTCCCTTAGTTAAAGAGGATGAGAAATTAATAATTATTGATACCGGAGGTTATTTTGCTCCATCATTAGAGGTACTGAATTCATATTCTTGTATTACTGGAATTGTTGAAGATACAGAAAATGGCTTTCAAAAATATGAAAAAGCGCTACATACCCTTTCTAAAAATAATATTCCAATCGTTTCAATAGCCCGTAGCTATGCCAAAGATTTTGAAGATTATTTAGTTGGCCGTTTTATTGCTAAAGCAACGATTGATAAGATACACGAAAAATTTTTAATGAATCTTACTCCTCAAATCGGAATAATTGGGTTTGGCGAAGTCGGACGAGGAAGTGCTTTTTATCTGCGAGAAGATAAAAAACTAAAAGTTAGTATATATGATAAAAATATAGAAGTTAGAAAGCTTGCAAAAATAAGTAATTTTGTGGTCATATCAAAACGAAAATTACTTGAAACTTCAGATATATTAATTTGTGCTACAGGAAATAAGTCTATAACCGATAAAGATTTAAGGTATATTAAAAAGGGATGTATTATATCGTCATGCACATCCAAAGATGATGAGTTTGATCTCTCAACGGAGGTTTCGGAGCTTAATGATATCATTTTTTTAAATGGCGGAAATGCAATAAATTTTACATATCCGGAAAAATGTACTCAGATGTTATTTCCATATATTTATCTTACATTTTCGGCTTTAATTACATGTATTGTAAAATTGGATAGGAAAGAGATAAAGGCTTCGAATCAGATAAAAACTTTATCTCATCGTGAAGAAAAAAGTTTAATTTCTCGCTTTTTTAATGAAATACAAAGTAACAATGATAATGATTGTTTTGTAAACAAAATAAAATCTACTAATTTATGGAGGCGTTTAGAATGCAAGAACACGATATCATAAATATGACATATAAATTTGCAGAGGAATATCATGCCTCAGATAATTCTGGACATGATTTTGAACATATAAAACGCGTCTACGCAAACGTAAATAAGTTGCTTGAAAGTGAGAAAAATGCAAATAACTTTATTGCTAAGATGAGTGCTTTGTTACATGATGTAGATGATCACAAATTAAATACGGATGGTAAAAATACAGAAAGGTTTTTACGTAAGATCGGACTTGAAAATAAAATAATAGATCAAATACTCGAAACGATAGGTGCTATTAGTTTTTCCCAAAGCGGGTGCAATCCTAATTTTAAAACATTAGAAATGAAGTTGTTATCAGATGCCGATAAATTAGATGCCATGGGGGCTATCGGAATTTGCAGGGCTATTTGTTTTGGAAATTCGCGGCAGCAACCTTTGTTTAATAGTAAGGAATTTCCCTGTGCTGAAAATAATAAAAAACATGTTATAAATCATTTTTTTGAAAAACTTTTACAACTAAAAAAAGCCATGCAGACAGAAGTTGGCAAAAAAGAAGCAGACAACAGACATCAGTTTATGGTCAGTTTTTTATATCAGTTTTTTGAAGAACAAAAACAAGATGATTGGAAAGAATATTTGAAAAATTATCTGGATAATTTCTGATTATAAAAGAAGTTATGTAAATGAGCCGTGGTAGCAGTGTCAATTTTCGATATTTGCTTTGCCATTTCTTGAGCATTCAGATTATCAGTGTTGAGAAATAATGTTTGAAAATTTGTTTTTGTGAGAAAAAAATCTTTATTTTTATTATTGAATTTTTCATCCAGATAGAATTCCGGCATATCAAAATCTCCTCGGTCATAACATCTTTGTCTACGAGTATCACCATTTACATCCAAATATACAACCAAGTCAGGTTGTATAACCTGGCTCATGATTTTTTTATCCGCTAAAAATCTGCTGCAATCATCACCGTTCATCGCATATTCATAAGCAAATAATGTTAAAAAGGATCTATCCAGAACAATATTTGATGATTTATTAAGATATGTATCTTTTCTTCTCTTTTCTATTTTAAGTAATAACCCCAATGCATTCTCGCCAGCATTATGAAGATTATCTAGCTGCTGCTGTTCCGCCGGAGTGATAAAATCCATGTATTCGGGAACCATAAGATAAGAATATTTTGTCAATTCTTTTGCGAGAGACGTTTTGCCGCCACATATACCGCCTTCTAATGCAATAATCATATTTCACTCCAACATTTTTAATAATGTTAATACATGTTCTGCACTGTCGACACAAAAGCTTGTCCCCCCTAATTTTTTGAATATTTCACAGTTTCTTTTTGAATTGTCGAGCAAAACAGATTTTTTGATATCTGAATTACTATCGGATAGCGCTTTTGTGAATAAAGATTCTTCAATAGAGTCATCTTTTAATTTTCCATAGTCGGCAGAATTATAAATTTTATCAAAATGTTGTTTTAACTTTAATCTGGGTTCGGTAAAACGAGTAAAACTGTCCATATTATCTGTAATTAAAAAGACGTTGTTATTTTTTCTGCACTTATCTATAGCCATTAAGATTTCTGATTTTACAATCATTGTTTCGCAGTCATTCACAAATATCTCAAAAATATCTTCATAATTCAATCCGCGATTTTCGCTAATAAAATGACAAACTTGTTCAGAAGTTAAGTTTCCCCGCATCCAATCTTCAACAATATTTCCATTATCTCGAAACAAGAATGGCTCAAATTTTTGTTTGAATGCATCTGGAGCACTTCTCCAGAAATAATCAAAACATATAGTTCCGTCAAAATCGATAAAGATATTTTGCTTTTTCATATTGTTTTCCTAAAAATCTTATATATAATAAGTTTAACTATATAGTACAGGATTACAGATGCAAGATATTTTTTTATCTCCACACTATGATGATATTGCATTTTCTTTGAGCTCATTTTTTCATAAGAATGATATTATAATCAATATTTTTACGGAATCCAATTACATAGAAAATAAAAATATGAATTTATCAATGTCTGTGTCCGAATTAAGAGAAAAAGAAGAGCAAGATTTTATATCAAGAAATAGCCTGAAATATATTAAACTTGGGTTTCAGGACCGGAGTTTAATAGGTGCACCCTTTTCTTTTTTTCATACTATTAAGGAAAATGCAGAATTAGAAAGGGTTTTAATTGATAATTTAATGAATTTAAGAACTTTTGATAACCAACATGTTTATTGCCCATTAGGTATAGGCAAACATTATAACCACTTGGAAACATTTGACGTCATATATAAAAATTATTCCCACCTAGCTAAATTCTTTAAAATAATATTTTACGCAGATATTCCTTATA
>CABUAQ010000123.1 GCA_902489575.1 uncultured bacterium | reverse complement strand
TAGACTGCTATGATGATTTATACAGCATGGATATGTTTGGGGAAAGCATAGAGGGACATAAATATAGGACACCTTATCAAGTCGTGAAAATGATAAATCCGAACTCAAAAGAGGATATGGAACTGTTACGGGAAGTATTAAGGAATAACCATTTTGATGATGAGGACGAGTAATCTTTTTCCTCTTGCGAGAAGATACAGCAAACAAAAAGCCCGATCAAGAGTGCAAAGCACCACCAATGGTGGCAAGCTCTTGACAGGGCTTTTTCTTTTCTGTTGTGGGTACTCAAGAGGAAAAAAGGAAAAGTGTGATGTCTCAATTTTTTTATCTTGCACGCATAAAAAGATTGAAAGAGGTGTTTGTTTCCAGTATAATGTTTTTTGTATAGAAGCAAGGATTGAATTTTTTTGAAAGAAAGGGTTGACAGTCATGTTCACACATTGTTACGCTTGCGACAGACAGACAGACAGACAGACAGACAGACAGACAGACAGACAGACAGACAGACAAGTAAATTCTGCCCTTTTTTCAATTCTATCAATAATAAACAGAACGCACAGATTATCCAGTTATAAGGGGGAGTTTGTGCGTTTTTCTATGCAAAGAATTTATGAAAAATAAGGAGTGAACAAACTATGAAGAAAAAACAAGTCCTTGCAGTAAGTTCCGCATTGATGATTGGAACAACAACTGCACTTACAGGGCTTCCTACTCCTGTCATGGCACAGGAAAACACAGAAGTTGTGCAGGAAGCCGTTGTAGAAGAAAACAAGACAGAGCAAGTTCCTGTGGAACAGAAAACAGAAAACGCAGAAGTACAAGAGAATATAACAGACAAGGAACAGGAAGAAACTGCTGAAAATGCAGAAACTTTAAAAGAAGAAAGTACAAAACAGGAAACACCTGCAACACCAGAAAAAGAAGTGGTTACCGAAGATAAGACCGTTGAAGCAAGCAAAAATACAGAAGTAAAAGCTGGAAGCATTGCTATTGATGAAGCACATTTTCCAGACAAAGTATTTAGAGAACAAATCATTGCAGAATTTGATAAAGACGGCGATAGTGTGTTATCTGTTGATGAAATATCAAAAGCCCAATTCTTAAACTTGCATGATATGAAAACGATATCTTCATTAGAGGGTATTCAATATCTAACAAATTTGCAGTCTTTAGATGTTTCTACGACTTCTGTTTCAGACTTAAGTCCGGTTAAAAACTCATCTTTAAAAAGATTAGATTGTCGTTCTTCAAAAGTAAGAAGCGTTGATTTAACACGTTATCCGAATTTGGAAGCTTTCGTTTGCGATAATACATCAATTAACAGTCTTGATGTATCTAAGAATGAAAAATTGAATACGTTATTTGCAGATAGTACCTCTATTTCCAATTTAGATGTAACAAACAATCCTAACTTAGAACAACTATCTTGTAGCAATACAGGATTAATGGAACTTGATGTCACACATAATCCGCAATTAGTCACTTTAGATATAGGAGATACAAAAGTAAAAACACTTGATATAAGTAAGAACCCTAATTTGAAACAACTATCATGTTATATGACAAATATAGCTGAATTAGATGTAACAAAAAACACAAAACTGACACGCCTTTTTTGTCATGATACAACTATTAAAAAATTAGATTTAAGCAATAATTTAGAACTTGAAATGCTACGTTGCGGTGAAATTTTTGAACAAGGGATAAGAGGTCTTGATATAAGTAAAAACACAAAAATTAAAAAATTAATTTGCGATGATTTATACTGGTTAAATGTCGGAGAGAATAAAGTTCTTGAAAATAATCATGCTTTTGTAGGCAACGGTTATATTGATATTAAAGGGAATAAAATCGACTTAAAAAAAGATGTTGAACAAGGAATAGATATTTCAAAAGTAAAAGTTACTGCAAATGGAACTTTAGATAAAGATACAGGAATTATAACGGTAGATGATGTAAAAAAACCAGTTACTTATGAGTATGATTGCGGTACTTATAAAGACGGAAACGTCGTTTTAAAAGTGGAATTATCGTTAAACTCACAAGGAGAAGACAATACAGCACCAACTATTTCAGCAAATGATGTTACATTGAATGTAGGCGATACTTTCGACCCATTGGCAAATGTAACAGCAACAGATAAAGAGGACGGAACTATCACTTTGACAAAAGATAATATTGTTGCAAATGATGTAGATACTTCTAAGGCTGGTACTTACCATGTGACTTATAAAGTAACAGATAAAAACGGAGCTTCTGCTAAAAAAACGATTACTGTAACTGTGAAACAAAATACAGGCGACCTTAACTCTGCTCCAATCATTTCAGCAAATGATGTTACATTGAATGTAGGCGATACGTTCGACCCATTGGCAAATGTGACGGCAACAGATAAAGAGGACGGAACGATTATTTTAACAAAAGATAACATTATTGCAAATGATGTAGATACTTCTAAGGCTGGCACTTATCATGTAACTTTCCGTGTAGTAGATAAAAATGGTGCAATTACTGAAAAAACAATTACAGTTACCGTAAAAGAAAAAGCAACAAATAAACCTGTAAGTCCACAACAGCCACAGAAACCGAGCAAGCCAACTACTCCAACAAAGCCTAGCGGACAAAAGAACCCTGTAAAAACAGGTGATATGACAAACGTAGGATTGTTTACTTCTATGTTTGCTGGTTCAACCGGTGTATTAGCTGTTTTATTCGGTAAAAAACGTAAAAGAAATAAGAACAATTAACAAAATGTATAATAACAATCAATAGCGACTAATGATTTTCATGTAAAAGGACACCAAACTATACGGTGTCCTTTTCAAATTCTTACGTCATATCAAGGCTCATTCAATCGTGGTAAATTCGTGGTAAAATGAGTGCTTTCCTATATTTCAAAATGCTTGAAAGTATAGTGTTTATGCGGATAATCAAAAATCAGATATAAAATTTATATTTAAATTGCATATTTAGAAGATGGATGGAACGGCAACACGGCGAGGGCTTTTGAAAAGCAATTGATTTCCATGGTAAGAAGAATAATTACTGCGTTAGATGTTCAGCCGGAGTTATTTCCAACAGCGTGTGATTCCGTACAATTTGAATATGAAAAAGAAAACGGTGCATATTTGGAAATTGAAATAAATTTAGAAGATACATGGGAAGTGTTTGAAGTCAGTAGTGACGGTCAAGAAAAATATTCCTCAATAGAAGCTGATGTAGAAGCTATTGCTAAGGTGGTGAATAGTTTCTATGGATAACACATTTCCTAATTGTGAGAAATTATATAGAGCAGTTTTTCCAGAATCTTATATGCAAATGTTTTGGCGAAAAGATGGAACTGTTTCATCGGCTGCATTCACGGACAAACAGGGCTTATCTGTTGAAAGAGGGGATTTTAGAGAAGATGAGAATGTAATAGAAGAGATGCGCAAATTTTTTCATGGCTGTATTATATCGCTTACAGTTGAACAGTGCAGAGATGTAGATGCAGTAATTAAGTATAAACCAAGTAAAAGAAGTGAGTATCATTCGGAAATTCATGGAAGCGAGGAAGTTCCTTTGCTAAGTAAAAGTCAGAGGAAAAAGTTAGCGGAGAGGGCAAAAATTGAATATTATGAAAAGTAACAGAGTATATTTG
>CABUAQ010000122.1 GCA_902489575.1 uncultured bacterium | reverse complement strand
TTCTTACTTAATTTATAAGACGCGTTGGCTGTTTGGTTCTCCCAATACGTCATATAATCAAGCTTGTAACCACTTTGAATGTATTTTTCAAGCATTTCCAAAGAAGATACATATTTAGAAACTTTAACACATTTCCATGTTTGTATTTTATCCACCCCCCTTTTATCTTAATAGAACAATTATACCATAAATGGAAAAAATATTCAATTAAGATTGGCAGATAAAATATATTGAATCTTATGAAATCAGCAACGAAACCAAGTCAGCGTAAAGGAGGAAACTATGGCTAATAAAATTAAAGAAAAAACTGATGTTCAAGTTGTTTTACTTAGACAGTTAAATGAACTTAGAGAAAAACAACTTAAACTACCAGTTCGAGATGTTAAGCGTTATACAAAACTTTCAAACGCAATTTGCGATACGGCAAAAACTCTTTTGACGTATTTTTAAATAAGCCACTTGCTTTAGGAGGAAATTATGAAAAGCCAAAAAAATCTCTCAGAAAGCAAAGTAGAATTACTTCCTGAGAGAATAAACGATACGAGTAAATTAGCCGAGGTGATTCCTGATAATATTACAGTATCAGAAATCGCAAAAGACAGAAACGGCAATCCTGTGTTTAACCCCTTTGGTTAATTTATTGTATATGTTTTCCAAGGGATTCTTGCAAGGTCGATATTCGCCAGAAAATTTACAATATCTTTTCGACCTTGATAAGTAGGTGTGCCGTGTGAATCCTGCGCCATTAAAATTATCGGCGAGGGAAATACGCTACTCATAGCGTTTCTAAAGGAGTTAGCTTCAGAATCATTATTTAAAACGTGGGGTTTTACAATAATAATTGAAAAAGTAACGCCTTGCTCCTTGATGATTGCGCCATCTACTTTCATTTATATATCACCTCTTTTCTGTAATATAATATTTTAATTATAGAATAATTGGTGAAAAATGTCAATATATTCCAGATGAAATATGAAGCGATAAAAATATGACGAAAAATTTGGTATGCAATAAAATGCAAAGGGACAATCAATAGCAACATATTATTAAAATATAGAAAGGAGATATTTTAAATGGGTAGAAAGAAACAAACTGATATTTTTCCGCATGTTAGTTATATCTGTGTTGGAGACGAAGCCCCTGTTAGATGGGATTCTCTAAGTAAAGAAAAGAGAGCGGAGTACTCAAAAAAAATGATGGATAAGGTTTCCGAAAACGTGAGCCGGCATATAAATGCCCACCCCGAGGAACTAGAACCATTGTTATAGTAAAAAAATCAAGGAGAAAACCAATGAACAATTGAAGGAAGTGAAACCAATGAGAATAAAAAAGGAATATAAAACACTGATACCGCCGTTATCGCCGGAAGAATATCAGTATCTTGAAGAGAACATATTAAAAGACGGTGTAAGGGAACCGTTAGTGGTTTGGGGAGACATCTTGATAGACGGGCATAATCGCTATGAAATTTGCCAAAAACATGGGATTACATATAAAACCGTTAATAAAGATTTTGAATCAGATGAAGAAGCTGAGCGGTGGATCATATTAAATCAGTTCGGAAGAAGAAATCTTACAAAATTTCAGCGGAGCGAGCTTGCCTTGAAATTGAAACCTATGCTTGCGGCACAGGCTAAGAAGAGACAAGGTAAGCGGAACGATCTTAACATTCCGCAGAATTCTGCGGAATGTTCAAAGAATGGTGAAACCCGTGAAGATATAGCTAAAATAGCAGGAGTGTCAAGAGATACGATTAGCAAAGTGTCTGTGATACAAGAAAAAGGCTCTCCGGAACAAATCCAAAGAGCCAGAACAGGCGGTAAGGGGAACACTGTAAACGCCATATATCACGAAATAACAACTAAGTCGAAAGAGACTAAGGTTTGTAACAAATGCGGTAATGAAAAGCCCGCCAACGAATTCTATGCAGGTAAAAATGTTTGTAAACAATGCCGCAACGAACAGAAAAGAATGGCAAAACCTATAACAGATTTTAAAGGAGACGTAACTGCAACTATGGATGACAAAATAAAAAATGCAGATGTAGACAGTATCATTAATAGTTTGTACGATACAAATACACCGGTTGAATTAACATCTGATGATCTGGCAGAAGATATTTTGTGTGTAGTATCAAATTTCGCTGGTGATATTGACAGATGTATAGAGGAATATGACGTAACAATAACAGAAGAAAACGGTAAAAAAATAAAGGCTGCTCTGGAGAAAGCAGAAGCAGCAATACAAAAAATGAAAGGAAATATTAACTATGAATAATTATAACACAAAATTTAAGTATTGTCAACTAAATGCCAGACTTTTGGTAGTAGACAAGGCATATCAAAGAGAAATCCAGCAGGACAGAGTAAAGAGAATAGTTGCCAATTTTAATCCTGCGCTAGTCAATCCAATAAAGGTGTCTCATAGAGACGGAAGATACTATGTTTTTGACGGTCAGCATACCCTTGCATCATTAAGGATGCAAAATCATAGTCCAAGTTTGATGGTTGACTGTAAAGTTTATGAGGGACTTACCCAAGAAGATGAAGCCAGACTGTTCGCTGAACAAAATGGGATATCTCGTGCAGTTGAAAGTATTGCAAAATTCAAAGCCTTATATGCTGCAGGAGATGTAGATGTGGTTGAAATGGTAAGATTAGTTGAGCGCAGTGGATTTTATATGGATTTTTCTAAATCTAAAACGATTAACCGTATTACTGCGGTAGCCAAAACATATAAAGTATTTAAAGCCGTTTCATCGTCTGATTTTATAGAAATATTATCATTAATAAAAGAGTCATGGGAGGGTATACCGGAAAGCCTGAACACTGAAATAATCGGTGGTATGTATCTGTTTTATAAAACCTATAAAGGTGAATATAAAAGAAAAACATTGGTAACGCAGCTATCAAAAGTAAGCCCTGCGATAATCATAAGAGAGGGAAAGGCGTTTTCAAATGGAGGTGATGCACGTTTTGCAAGACAGATATTAAATATTTATAACAAAAATTTAAGAACCAACAGGTTAGACGACAAAATTTAAAACCAAGGAGGACAGAAATGGATCAATTGAAGAAGAGGTTAGGGTATGAGGAAACAAGCGTTGCATTCGATATATTAGGTCAACCCAAACGTAGCAGTAACCCAGACTACATACCTAGCAATGCAGAGTACAACGCACTGAGGGAAGTTTGCCCATGGTTGACAAATATGGGGAAACAAGTGAGAGTTGACAGAGCAGTTAAAAAATTTATTTAAGAAAAGAGGAATAAAAAATGAAAGGGTATAAAGGATTTGAGCCGGGGCTGATATGCCGAGGCAAACAGTACGCAGAAAATACAGTATTTGAGGAAGAAGAAGCAGAAATATGCAGTTGTGGAATGCATTTTTGTGAAAACCCGTTTGATGTATTGGATTATTATGGTTTCACAAATGATACTGGCGATTTCAATGAGTTTGCAGAGGTTGAAGCATTAGATGAAGTAAAAACTAATGATAACAGAAAATACTGCACTAAAAAACTGAAAATAGGTGCAAAGCTGTCAATATCAAAATTTATAAATGCCTGTGTTGATTTTGCTATAAAAAAAACATCAACATGTATTGCTGATAATAAAATAAGCAGCGGATATTCTGCACAGATAGGCAGTAGCGGAGATTCTGCAAAGATAGGCAGTAGCGGAGGTTTTGCAAAGATAGGCAGCAGCGGATATTCTGCACAGATAGGCAGTAGCGGAGATTCTGC
>CABUAQ010000121.1 GCA_902489575.1 uncultured bacterium | reverse complement strand
GTGCCGCTCCAAAAGCAGGTGAAGCAGCGGATGATGCAGCAAAAACAGAAGGTGCCGCTCCAAAAGCAGGTGAAGCAGCGGATGATGCAGCAAAAACAGAAGGTGCCGCTCCAAAAGTAGGTGAAGCAGCAGAAGATGCAGTAAAATCCGGTACAAAAGCTCCTGTTTTTTCTGAAAAATTACTTGCAGATTGTGACATTATAGCTAACTCTCCTATTCAAAATTCTAAAAGTGGTATCAAGAAGCTTAATACTACATACAACAAACTTGTAGAAGAAGTTAAAGCTTCATTAGGTTTGGATACAGAACAATTTGCTGTTGTTGATGGTTTTGTTGATAAGCTGGCGGCAAGAACAAGAGCTAAAATGGATGGAAATTTTGCAGAAGGATCTACAGAAGCTGGAGTAGCAGCAGGTATGAAAGAATTCTTCAGTAACAATCCTTTACTCACTCCGGAAGTTCAAGCAAAATATAATCTGGTTTGTACATTTGTAAAACATAAAGCTGAGATTTTAAAAGGTGATATTACAGGGGCTGTGAATTATATAGGAAAGCTCATGGCATAATTTTATTAATACCATACAAAAACCCGGTTGAGCAATCTGCCGGTTTTTTTGTTGTAAAATGATATTATGGAAAACGAAATTTTAGGAAATATTCACTCATTTGAAAGCTGCGGAACAGTTGATGGTCCGGGGATAAGATTTGTTGTATTTGCTCAAGGGTGTCCTTTACGTTGTAAATATTGTCACAATCCCGACAGCTGGGGAATTAATGAAGGTAATAATTATACCGTTGCTCAGGTTTTGGAAAAATATGAGGGTGTAAAAGAGTTTGTCCAAAGCGGCGGGATTACCGTAACTGGCGGGGAACCATTGTTACAAATAGATTTTGTTACCGAGTTGTTTAAAGCTGCTAATGCCAGAAAAATTCATACAGCTCTTGATACTTCAGGGATAACTTTTAATCGTGATAATACTGAAAAAATTGATGAACTTTTAAAATATACAGATTTGGTACTTCTAGATATTAAACATATAAATGATGAGGAACATAAGAAGCTTACCGGACTTTCCAATAGAAATATATTGGATTTTGCAAGATATTTATCTGAAAAATCTAAGCCTGTTTGGATAAGACATGTTGTCGTTCCCGGAATAACTTTTAATGAAGGTTATTTAAAAGAGCTTGGCAAATTTTTATCAGGTTTAAAGAATATAAAAGCTTTAGATGTGTTGACTTATCATGATATGGCTATCCCAAAATATGAAAACTTAGGCATAGAGTACCCGTTAAAAGGTGTTGCTCCATTGACTAAAGAGCAAGCTATACAAGCGAGGGACTATATTTTAGAAGGAGCAAGGGTGGAAAATATTTAATGAAGCCAATATCAGTAAATAGTTTAGCTATAAGTTCAGAGCGTGGGTAAACAATTCTGCTACTTTACGATTGTATTCTCGTCCGTCATTTTTTGTGAATAAATTTTCCCAATGGCTTTTGGGGGTATTGTCGGTTGAGTAAGATGGATTGGTCATCATAAGATGATGGGTATTTGTATCATATCTTAAGGGAAACAAATCTTCCATTTGCATAAAACTTGGAAGTTTGTCACTCGGGTATTCGTATCCAAATAGTATTGTGTTAATTCGGTTTAATCTGGTTTCGTAACTTCTTCCCCCTTCATCATTATCGTTAGATACTTCAACGCCTGGGGTGTAGTTGGTTTCATATTTTAATTTTTTTGACCAATGTTTTACTTCTTCATAGTTATCAGGTTCTATGAAGGCTGTTCCGGAAGTTAGACCAAGATTTTCATAGCGTTTAAAATCGCCGGTACTTTTTTCTCCTACAAAACTTAAGGTTGTTTTCCCCGAGCGTTTTCTAATTTCGTGTAAAATATATTGCATCTGAGCGTATTCAGGTAATGCACCTACTCCTGTGTAGTTTCCCATGTCATATCCGCCTATGTGTTTTGCTGAATCTATGAAAATTGCTTCAAACCCGAGATTAATCAGTTTTACGTGTTCTTCTATGAATAATTCCTGGTGTTCTGTATTTTTCCAATCGAAAGTAATATCATCTTTATAGGGTTGTGCTATTTTTATTTGGTCAGCAGAAATAACTGTTCTAAATCCAGTCTTTAATCCGTGAAAGTGTGCGATATCGTTAAACGCGTGAAATTGTTCTTCCGGTGTAATCTTTGCAGAGATATCAAAATCTATTATATTTCTACTGTAGCCGGTGTTTAATTTTATTCCATAAATTGAATTTTCTTCTATTGGACCTTTGTTATATCCATCTCCGTAGATATTTGGAAAAATTTGGGATAATGTAACACAATTAGCCCAGCTTTTGGCAGATGGAGGAATTGCCGGAAGAAGCTTTATTGAACTGAGTATTCCGTTTTTTGTTTCAGAACCGTGCATTTCTGCTATAGCTCGATTGTTTATTTCTATATAATTGGCACGAATACCCCAATTATCACCGTAATTTGGAGTAAGTATTTCATCAGGAAAATGTTTGTAAAACTCAAAACATTCGCATAGTGTAACAATTGATTCTACACTTTGCTTGAGATTTCGTTCAAGAAGTTCAACTGGTAAAATGTTTGCAATCCATTTTTTTATTCCCGAAACATATATATGTTCTTCGCTCCACTTGTCGTAATGCAGTTCAGGGTTTTCTTCTAATGCGTTTAATAGTTTATTGACGTAATTCATAATACTTATAAATTACATTAATGTTTCTAAAATAAATTCGACACACGTATAAAATTGATGTACAGTTTGTGAAAAATGATTATTTAAGTTGTTTTTTTAGTTCATTTCTCATATCAGACAGCGGACCATTGTTCGGGTTGCGTACATTTTCATAATATTTTCTAACATAGACAAACGGATACTTTGGCAGCCAGGTGAGTTTTATTAAGATTGATACAGTATCAGCACCTTTTGACAGCATAAGTTCATCAATAGTATCTTCATGTGCAGGTGATATTGATGAAAATATTTTTATTAGATAATCAGAAAAGGTTAAAACAGAATACCCTGACATAACTCCTGTATTTACAACAATGTTATGCAGGCTTAAATCTTCTTTTGTTGCGAGATTATGCTTTGCATCTGCAGGAAGAGTAAGAGTTTCCGCATTTACCTGCTCAAGTTCGTACCAGGTTCCGTTATATAGAATTCTCATGACATTAGGTTTTGGCATGTAAATATCGTCAAATTCGTTTTCTAAAATTACTTTTCCATCGTATCCGATAATTCCGTATTTATAATTTTTGTAGGTTAAAAACATTTGACCGTATAGAATATCTATTTTTGAATATTTTTGTTCAAGGATTTGTTTCCCTGTTTCATCATAGAGTCCGTAGTTGTTGTTATTGCCAAATTTTGCAAATTTATTAACAATTCTGTCTGCATGGTTGTATTTTATTGGAACAAGAATATTTCCCTGATTGTCAATTAGTCCGAATTTATCTTTTTTATTTTGGACAATCCATGATGAATTTCCAAGTCTAATCAGCTTTTTGTAAGCGGCTTCGGTTATGATATTTCCGGACTTGTCTTTCAGTCCCCAAAGAGCATCCTGTGAGTATGTCACAAGGTCATTACCGTTCAAAATTTGAGGCTGAACCGCTTCTTCAATAGATATTGCAGGTATTGCAGATACCATAATAAGTATGCCAAGTGTTAATAAAAACTTTCTCATATTATAATGATAACATAAAATTGGTTATGGTATAATGTTTTTGGGATATTAATTGATGG
>CABUAQ010000120.1 GCA_902489575.1 uncultured bacterium | reverse complement strand
GCATTGTGCCAACTCCGGACAAAGTTCCTGAATTGTTTCAATATAATTATTATCTACGAGATATTGCCTAATTTTTTGTTCTGCTCCACCACGATAAAAAATCCCAGGAAAGCAAACAATAGCTGCCCGTCCTTTACTTGATAAATAATTTAACGCATGCATTACAAATGCAAAATCAGCTTTTGACTTTGGAGCCAACACGCTTGCCGGTGCAAAACGGTCATCATTTATTAGAGTAGGATCATCGCTCCCAATCCAGTTAACCGAATAAGGCGGATTAGATACAATTGCATCAAAGGGCTTTTCGTCTTTGAACTGTGGATTTATCAAAGTATCACCCAATGCTATGTTAAACTTGTCATAATTTACATTATGCAAAAACATATTCATACGAGCCAAATTATATGTGGTATGATTAATCTCTTGCCCAAAAAAACCATCTTCAATAATGTGTTCATCAAGCTGTTTTTTAGCTTGTAGCAGCAAAGATCCCGAACCCGCTGCTGGATCATAAACCTTATTAATTGACTTTTGCTCATGCAGCGCCAGTTTTGAGATTAGGTTTGATACGCATTGAGGTGTAAAAAATTCCCCACCAGATTTACCAGCATTAGCTGCATAATTTGAAATTAAAAACTCATAAGCATCACCAAACAAATCTATTTTATTATCTTCAAAATTACCAAAATCAAGCTCATTAACCCCTTTAAGCACTTCCGCTAATCTTGCGCTACGTTCCTTAACTGTATTACCCAACCTTCGGCTTGTTGTATCAAAATCAGCAAATAACCCTTTAACATCATTTTCAGAAGGATAACCAATAGCTGACTTTTCAATAGCTTTAAAAATCTCATCCAATCTAATATTCAGGTTTTCATTTTCAGTTGCCGTTGCAACAACATTTTCAAAGAGTTCACTCGGATAAATAAAATATCCTTTTGTTTTTATAGCATCGTCTTTTATATCTTCGGTAATTACTTCATCAGGAATTTTGGCATAATTTATTGATGCATCATCAGCCTCCATATACCTTCTGAAATTTTCACTAATATATCTATAGAATAAAGAGCCTAAAACATATTGCTTAAAATCCCAACCATCAACAGCCCCTCTGACTCTATTGGCAATTTGCCAAATCTGGGCGTGCAATTTTTTCTTTTGGTCTTCTCCAGTCATATATGTCCTCTTTTCATTTTTAACAAAATTTTGTATTAGTTGATGTTATATGTATCTTTATAAAAAAACGGTTAAATTCCTTTATTTTTTATATTTCGCTTCATGTTTTCAAATCATCAAAACTTTGGCAATCCCGGCCAAATTGTAGCAAAATGTCATCAAAAAGTAGAATTTTAGGGGCTCGCGGATGTGATTTTTCCCGACATAATAAAAATAGTTAATGAGTAAACAACTATTTATGAAAGGAAAATCTTATGTATCAAATCAAAGTCAATGGCGTGTTAATGCCGACAATTTATTATCATTTGAGTGAAGCAATAGAAGCTTGCGAAGCTGAAACGGCCCGTGGTTGTGCTGTTTTTACCGAGATTGTTAAGTTATAAGGAGTTAGTGCTATGTTAAAAAATTTTGAAAATTGGCTTTTGGAACAGAATTACAGCGCAAGCACCTCCGCCGATTATTCCGGAAGAATAGAAAGAGTTTGCCGACACGAACAGTTTACACTCTCTCACTTGGTTGAAAATATTACTTCTATTTTGCCGCAATATGAAACTACCGGTGAAAAATCAAGTTATGGAAAAAGAAGTCATACATCAGTTAGACAGGCTTTGAGACGTTTCAAAATGTTTCTTGCAGCCGAAAAACTGGCATAAGACGAGAGATGTAAGATGAGTGATGTTAAATATCCAGAAATAACCGTCAGAATTACAGGTGTTAATGGCAATGCTTTTAATATCTTGGGTATCTGTACGGCGGAAATGAGAAAACATCATCTGCCAAAATTAGAAATAGATGCCTTTTTTAAGGAAGCGACAAGCGGCAGTTATGATGATTTGCTTTGTGTTGTCATGAAATGGTTTAATGTGGAGTAGTTTCATGTCTGATATAAAAACCTTAAATTACAACCTTAGGAAAACGCATATCGGCGGCAGAGTTATCTTAACCCAAGGTATCAATGTCAAAATGCCAAGAGATATTGCAAGGATTTTATCAGAAGTCCGACGTTTTGATAATTTCACTAAAGCCAACGATCCATACGGAGAACATGATTTTGGAAGTTTTGATTATAAAGGAGAAAAAATATATTGGAAAATTGATTATTATGACAAGAGTTACCAATATCTGTCAGAGAATCCTGCAAATCCAGAAGTAACAAACAGAGTCTTAACAGTTATGCTTGCAGATGAGTATTAAAAGATAAAACGTCAAAATTCAGCCCGGTTTGATTGGTTTCAGGTCGGGCTTATGTTTTACTTCTTTTCTCAAATCCACTAGTTTCTGGGTTATTTATGACGCAATGGGAGATGTTTTAGGCTAGTTTATTTCAATATTAACGTCATAACTATCATCAATCAGGACATAACGACAATTATTTTGCTTGCATAATTCTAAGTTTTTTATGTTTTCTTCCAACGCTGTTTCTTTTGTAAACCAAGAATCATCTAGACGATTTTCAATTACATTGGCGTAATTTTTTATATCCGCAAAATGATTTTGTATGTAATTTTGTGTCATAACCAGACAATAAAATTGTATTTCTTTCAAAGATGACAAATCAAAGTCTTTTTTCCAGTCAAAAGGAATATAAGCACCTTCAATAATCAAATTTTGTTTGTTTTCTATGACTGTTTTTATCATTTCCCTGATAATCGGCCATAAATACTTTTCCAATTTATTATCATCTTCCGGCGTTAATGATGTGTTGTTGCTGCGTATTAAACCCATTTTTAGCAAATCTATTGACAAGACAGGGTATTTATACTTCTCTAACAACTTTTGAGCCAATAAGGTTTTGCCTGTATGTGACGCTCCGGAAATTAAAATAATCATTTCAAAATACTTTCAAATTTTTCGGCTAATCCATAGGTGCGGTTTTTCTTGGCTGTGTTGACAAGTTTTAAGAACCCCACATCTACCCATTTATTTAATAACAATCTGGCAGATTGTGCAGATATACCTAGATACTGTCCGGCTTGGATAGATGTAATTTCCTGATATTCGGTAAATAATTCCAAAATTTTGCGTTGTTTAATATCCAACTTTCGCAATATCGGTGCTTTATCAGCGGTTAAACCTTTGCTCTGTTCTTCATTTGCTTTAATTTCTATATTCTCAAAAGCAGAACTAACGCCTTTTATAAAATACTCAAGCCACGAAGTTAAATCAGCTTCGTTTCGTCCATAGTAATAATTATGGTGAGGATGTGTTGCCAAAGCCTGATAATAATCGCTTAAATTCTTGGCATAATATTCTTCCAAAGAGTAAATCCCTTTCAGACCATAACCGAATTTACGCATAATATAGCTTGTTATCAGTCTGGCTGTTCTGCCATTGCCATCAAAATACGGGTGTATGGTTACAAACTGATAATGAAACAATCCGGCGACAACCGGGGTCGGTAATATATCAATATTTTCTTTTACCCATAATACCAATTCTTTCATCATAACCGGAACATCTTTTGTTTCCGGCGGCAGATAGACAAGCGATCCGTCCGAACTATCATAAATCGCATTTTGCGCGTCCCGATAAGGAATAATCTTTTTATTTCCCTCAACCAAAGCATGGATTTTTTGAATAAAGTTTTCTGAGAAAGGCGAATTTTCCTCTAAATGCTTTTCCATATAGTTGATTGCATCATAATAAGCTTTGACTTCTTTCTCATCATGACCTTGATAGGCTTGAGCGGATTTATTGCCTGTATGAAGAGCATTTTCAACTTGTTTTAAGGTTAAATTATTTCCCTCTATTTGCGTAGAATAATGCGTTTGTGAAATTTTAGCTAATTGATGCAATGATGATAACAAAACCGGAGATAACGGTTTGTCTTCAA
>CABUAQ010000119.1 GCA_902489575.1 uncultured bacterium | reverse complement strand
ATTACTCAATCTAAGGAGATTCGATGGGCTTTGCTGAGAACATGAGAATATTAAGCAATATAAATTGCGGACTTGCATCAGGAGTTAGCTACCTAGAGCAACTAAACAGCGGCGTACCTGCCCCATATGCATCAATGAATTTATTCGGCAATTTGGCAAACGGAATTGCCAGAAATGAAGTTGCTTACGGAATGCAAAAGTTTGGAAATCCTGTAGGTAACACTATAAATATGTATGCAGGATATGGCAACCCTGTTTCAAATGCGTTTGGCACATACGCTCTAATGGGAGCAGTAAGCCCTTGGATGTTTTTCAATTCACCAAGTTATATGTTTTCTCCGATGCCTATGGGCTTTTGGGGCGGAATGGGATTTGGAGGTTTTGGCGGATTCGGGATGCCATGGGGCAGCAGTGTGACAATCACTACCAACCATTGCCATCATCATGGTTTTTATTGTTAATCGAGGATTTATCATCAATTAAAATAGTTGAGATGAGCGCAACAAAAGTCCAAAACATAAATTGTAGCTGTGGTCTGAAATAAATTGTGTCAACAAGACCATGAAACATAACTGCCCAAATAGAAACAATTGCGGCAGATACAAAAATTACTTGTTCTTTATCAGAAGAACAAAGAATAAATTTTACTGCAGCTTTTGAAAGTGTATATAAAAAGCCTAAAAAAGCAATCAATGCGAAAATACCACTTTCAACAGCCGTCTCGAGATATATATTATATGCACTTAACGCATCAAAACCTGTTTTCATATATAAGCCATATATTTCACGAAAATTTTTATTACCAACCCCAATTCCCAAAAGCCAATTATCCTTAAACATCTCGATAGATGAGTGATAAACATTAAATCTGAAGGAATTAGAAGAGTCGTTACGCATTGCAAAAATAGACATGAAGCGATGTCTTAAAGCCCCGACAAAGGTAATTGCAGCGAAAAACAAAACTGTAATCGCGCCAATAACAGAAATATATATTTTTTTATAAGTATTCCAGAAGAATTTTGCAGAAAGCAAAAATGCACATACAAAAATTAACATAAGCGCTAAATATGCCCCCCTGCATCCTGTTTGAAATATTGTATAAACCGTCAGAAGTGAAAAAATAAGAGCAGCAATAGCTGATTTCAAGTGATTTTTATTGAGAAAATAAAAAACTGAACCTAAAATAACAGGGAAACCGCAAACCAAATAACCGCCAAACAAATTTGGATTTAAGGGTTTTAACGTTCCATAAACTCTTGATAACACATCTTCAGGATTCAATCTTGAAGTATCCTGCCAGGTTGAAATAGCATCTAAATGTAAAAAACTTTGTAAAAAACCAATTACAGATTCTGCCGCAACACAAATACCTATAGCACCCAACAGCCAAAGTATTTTATCCTTATTATTCTTCAGGTACTGAACAACAGAAAAATAGAACCCGATATAAATAAAAGTTTTAAAAAATCCCTTCAAACTTAAAGCAAACAGTGTTGAACCGAACAAACTGACAACAACAAGCATAAAATATGCAACCAGCCATATTTCAAAATGCTTAAAATCAACTTTCTCATCAGGTTTTGTAAGCATTTTTACAAAAGTTAAAAACATCACAATCAGAGCAAAAAAACCAATTGCATCAGAATTCATAAAAGTTGAGCCTGCAAAGGTCAATAATATAAACGGCAGTATAAAACAGTCTATATTTTGCAAAAATAAACTGTTTTCATACAAATAAATTAATTTATTTTGAGAAAATTTAAAAAAATTATTGAACATCATCAGTCGTATTCATATCTTTATTTACAGCCTCATTAACAACCGCGTCAATTACTTTAATGTCAGAAACTGAACCGGTAAACTTATAATCAGCCCCCTCCAGAGTAATCGGCAGTCCCAGTTTGACTTTATTACCACCAACAACAGCACCGTCTTTTGTAATCTTAGCTTTATCAGTAAGCGTTACAACAACATCATACAAGTCAGGTTGTGAAACATCTTCTACAACGATAACTACCTTTTTTGAATTTAAAGTAGGCAGAACAATTTTTCTTCTGTCAGCTTTTACATCAAGAATTTCCAAATCAGAATACGGAACATTTCTTATACTGATAAATGTTTTGTCACCTTTTCGTATAGGGATATCTTTTCCGGAGAAAGTTACCCCTCTCATATAAACTTTAAATACAATATTGGAAGTAGCTTCAATTTGCTTATCAGCAGTTTGTCTGTATCCTTTGAAAGTAACAAAACCAACGCATAAAGCAACTACAACAAAAGCAACTATAATAAAATCAACCGTCCTGATTTTTTTTATAAGTTCTTTTAGTTTTTCCATAAGATAATTCTCCTTAAAATTATATTTTCAAATCTTGAACAGCAGCAAGCAATTCATCAACAGTTGTAGTAGCACAGCCAAACTGTCTTACAACAATACTTGCAGCCACATTACCTATAATTGCAGAATAAACAGGATCAATTCCTGCAGCTAACGCTAAAGAATAAACGGCAGTTACAGTATCTCCTGCACCGGTAACATCAAAAACTTCTGATTTATTAAAAACAGGAATTTTAGTATAATCATCCCCTGATTTTGCAACAAACATACCGTCAGCACCACAGGTAATCAAAACAGCTTTTGCATTTGTTTGATTTAACAATTTTGTACCTGCCCGTTTCAAATCATCTTCCCCAAATATTTCAAACCCGACAGATTTTTCTGTATCAGGAAGATTTGGGGTCATAGATGTAACATTTTTATATGCACCCAAATCTCTCTGGGCATCCACAACCACAACTTTTCCAAGCTTATTTGCATAAGCAATTGTAAATTCAACAATTTTATCAGTTAAAGTTCCAATATGGTAATTAGATAAAATTACTGCATCATAATCAGGCAAAACCTTTTCAATATTTTTAATTATTTCAGCTTCCGTCTGTGGTGAAACCGGACCTTTTGACTGCCTGTCCACACGTACAATCTGCTGTGTAATAGAAGTTGTTATAGAACCTGAAATTCTTGTTTTAACAATAGTTTTTCTGGTCTTATCCTTTACAATTTTAGAACAATCAATATTAGCCTCATCAAAAGTATCAAACAGCAATTCTGAATAATAATCATCACCGGAAACACCAATAACACCAACTTTTCCATTATTCAAAGTTGCAACGTTATGTGCGGCATTAGATGCACCTCCAAGAATCAATTTAGTCTTCGTATGCTGTAGAATTAAGACAGGAGCTTCTCGAGAAATTCTTTCAGCATCTCCGTATATCATCTCATCTAATGCTAAATCCCCTACAACAAGAACCTTCGGTTCAGATATTTTCTTAATACAAGATATCAGTTTTTCTTTATCTAAAATCATAATACCAACTCTTTTTAATACCTATAAGTAAATTTTAGCACAAACAAAATTTAAAACAAAACAAAAGCAGGTTGAAGGGTAACCCTTCAACCTGCTTTCTAAACACTACCAAGGATAATCATTGGAAATAGTCCAAGCATCAGTGATTATAAGAGCAGCGCACCACATACCTCGGCCACTCTTATTACAACCATACCCGTAACATCCCTTTTTTAAATAGTCCCTGCCAGGATTACCTTCTACCGGTACAGTGCACTCACTAGAGCTATGCATCCCCATCGGGAAAAAACCAAAGTCATTACTCAATACAAACATAAAAGTATCTTTACCAAATTGGTTTGGTTTAGTATATACACCATTAATATCAATAATCATAGCCCTATTTGTTTCACTACTACCCCATTTATTCGAGGTAATAACAGTTGCACCATTTAGTATCTGGTACATTGAAGATCCCCCAAAAGAAGCATTATTTATAATTGCAAGCCCCGTTTCTCTTTTACCGGAGATCTGTTTATAAACAAAAGAATCTTTATCACCCACAGATTTATACTTTGACTTGGAGACCTTCAAATAACTTGCCAAATACCTATCAAACCAATTTGCCTCCGTAAGATCCCCACCTGAAACATCTCCATTATCATCTTCAGACAACCGAATTGCCTGTGTAAATTGCGAATATATTCCCTTTAACCGGGTTACAGTTTGAACTTTTTGGTATCTGGTAATCAGCATAGGAATTGTTATTGCTGCAACAACTCCTATAATACCAAGTGTTATTAAAACTTCTGCCAGAGTAAATGCTTTTTC
>CABUAQ010000118.1 GCA_902489575.1 uncultured bacterium | reverse complement strand
GATCAGGGTATCCACAAACAGCCCCAGCTTGGGGTCGTAGCAATCCCCGTTGCGGGTGTAGCCCCCGGCAGGGGAGAGCAGCGCCGCCGCAATGTCCGATTCAAATTGCTTTTCGGTGGTGTTGAGGGGCATGGTTAGACCTCCTTAAAAAGAAATGTAGTAATTAGTCTGATTAAATTATTTATAAAAAGTGCAACAGGTTTTGTTTTATCTGGATAAATTAAGAAATAAAGAGTGATAGTTGCTGTTATCGCACTGAGCCATGAAAAACGAAGATTTCTAGATTCACGTTTATAGGAAACAAGATGCTCAAGAATCTCTACTTTTTTGTCGAAATCGTTTTTTAATTCAGTAATCTGCTCTAAGAGGGAATTTTTTTCGGATAATAAAAGATTGGATAACAGATAAACATCATCAGATGGCAATGATCCTTTTGAAAGGAGATTTTGAAGTGCCAACTGAGCATTTGAGTATCTAGTTGAATCGGATAAAAGGGATTCATAAGGAGCAATATTTTTTTCGAATTCAAATCTTAATAAAAGACAATTTTTTAGTGAATGTGTGTTTAGTTTGATTTTATTTAAACGGTTTCTGTAGTAGGGGATTGTCCTTTCAGAAATACGGTTGGCCATAGACAAAAATAAAAGTAAAAATAATGAAGGTGCGATGGTATCAACGAAATCAAGGCAAATTGATCCTTGTGTGGTTTGATAACTTGGAGTGTGTTTTTTTAAGGAGGGATTGACAACATATATTAAACTTGTTGTATCTATGTAATTATAACGACTGGTTAAGGAGCTTTGAAAAAATAATCTGCTATATTCAAAAAAATCTTTGTGGTATGGAGAAGCAACGTCGATTGCCGAAGGAATTCCTACAGAGGTCCAAAATAATTGAGAATTTAAATCAGTGTATTCTACATTTGAATCATAAAATATAACGGAAGGTGGAATGATATTTAATTGATGAAAATATGTTTGAAAAAATGGCTGTACAAAACTGAAAAACTCCCATTTTAGATAGCAAATTTTTTCATAGAGAGTATCGCTTTTCACAAATTCATTTCTATAAATAGCATAATACGACTGTTTGTGTGGATGAAATAAATTATCAGATGAAAAAAAGACTTTTCGAACAAATGAATATGAGTAAGTGAAATTATTTTCACAAAATGATGATAACTCGCTCCTGAATTTAGGGGAAAATATAATGCTAAATTCGACAGAAAAATAAGAAGAATTGACGATTCTAAAACAAATGGAAAAATTTGAGAATTTAGAGCTTAGAGAGTCGGATGACTTAAAAGAAAAAGGTCCAAAATATGCAGATGGAAAAGAGTTTGGAGAATGATAAATAAGCCTATCAAGTCTATTTATTTCATCCTCAATAGAATCATTTGAAGAATTGTGATTTAAAAAAACTAAAAGCAGTTTTTTTAGACCGCGTTTAACAATGTCAAGATCCTTACAAGAAATGAGATCAGAACAAATGATGAAATAAGGAATACAATGTTTTGAAGGCGGGATAGAACAGTCATGCCTAAAATGTCGATTGGGACTAAAAGCTGAATCGTAGATTTGCTTTCCCCTTTCCTGAAATTGTTTACTGAATGGCTGATATAAATAGAGGTAACATTTCGATTTTTCAAAATAATAACTGAGTTTTTCGAAAAAAAGTTTCTTCCGAATGCCATAATATTTCAAAATTACACCTCCCATTCCCAATTACAACATCACAAATCAAACTTTTCTTATAGCTTTCTAGCTTTTTCACCAGTTGTTCTTTCTTCTCAATCAACTTGTCAATCTCAAAAGGTTTAGCACCAAAGCAATTGACATTTTTTGCTAAAGACAAGGAACATGGATGGTGTCATTTGGCGGATTTTGTTTCTGCCACCTTGCAAAGAGCAGGAGGAAGGAAAAAATGTTGATAATATTGAGCTTGTTGAAATTGATTGCAGTAAAGTATAAAATCCAAGCTCTCATTAGTGTTGGTAAGTTCGATTTTGCAATTATCGAATGAAGAAAAACTTTTATGGTTCGAGGAAGATACAATTCGAAGCAAAACAGAGGGCGATAAAGGAAAGAAAATCTCAGAATCAATATTTTTAAGACCGTTATCGCCGTTGCGAAAAGATTTCTTTACGGGATTATAACGAACGACAGGATTATCGCTTGTCAGAAAATAAGGATGAGTTGGACTACAATAAATAATCCATGATTTTTCCAATAAGGCGTCAATTCGCTCTTGCTTATTTGGACTGTCCATTAGAGAAAAGAGAATGATGTCCTTGATTTCATCATTAGTGAAATTTGCACGAAGGACAGCTTTACAATATTCTTGATAGCCTTTAGCAGAATAATATGGAGGAATATGCGTCAAAGCATATGCTTTGAAATTTCTAATAGTTTGTTCACTGATCCTTGACCCTTCTCTATCTATCCAAGCGGGAACACGCAAGGATTGTGCGCAAAGGTAATTTCCTAATCGGATTTTGTCATCGAGAGTTAAAATCGTTTCATGTTTTTGGGTTTCTTGAATCCGCCGAAGTAGATCAGGAAGATAATTGGTGCAGTATGGTTCAATTTCTTTGGCAAATCTGTTTTCCCAGAAGTTGACGCTTCTTTGGTTGACTTCATAATAGTATTCGATATAGCCAACATTTGCAATAGAATTTTTATAGAAATTAAATTCTGAATTTCGATATTCGCCTACACCAATCATAAAATGGTCAGGTCTTGTTTCGGTTGCAA
This sequence comes from uncultured bacterium, assembly GCA_902489575.1. Lineage (GTDB taxonomy): Bacteria > Cyanobacteriota > Vampirovibrionia > Gastranaerophilales > Gastranaerophilaceae > Zag111. Next base: position 1,429 of record CABUAQ010000118.1, on the reverse strand, counting down.
ATAATTTGAGGTACGATTGAGGAACGATGTGCTGTTTGCGAGTGACTTGTTTTTGAGTAGGAGTATCCATTTTTACACCTCCATTTTCCCCGTTACAACCTCATAAATCAAACTTTTCTTATAACTTTCCAACTCCTGTACTAACAGTTCTTTTTTCATGATTAACTTGTTCAGTTCTAAAGAGCGTTTCTTAATGAAACTAACGATTTCAATTTGTTCTTCAATAGGAGGAAGCGGAATTGTAAAGGCAAGAACCTTGCTGGAACTTGTACAAGCCAGATTTGTGGTTTTGATTGCCGTTACATCAAAATAGGAACGACCAACATCAGAAGCGGTCAAATATTCCAAAAACTCTGGAAGTAAAATAGTTTCATTGGTTTGGACAGCAAATACATGATTCTGATGCAGACAAGGTTCAATTTCACCATGCCAGACACAACCTCTGCCAAGTTTGTCACGGTCGCCGCCTTCGGTCATAAGAACATCACCAGAATGAAGTCTATACTTCAAATCTTCATCGGGCGTTACTTCGATAGTAGCCAAATCGTTCAAATCAACATAACCGCCCTGCACATTTGCAACTCTTAAATAAGGTCGCTCTATTAAGACAGTATCTTTGCTATAACTTTTTCCGAGTGTAATACCAGATTTAATTGTAGCACAGTGACGCAGCTGAGTTTTTCGCCACTCTTTTGGAATCTCCCCAATCCATTCAACTCCGCTATCCTTCATCTCCCGCTCACAGCGCACGCCTTTGGTAACAGCTTGCGTAATAACTGCTTGCTTGAGTTTTTTGTATTCCTCGATGCTGGAACGAATTTTGAAAAGCATGATGTCAATATGGGAGCATTTAGAATCCAAATATGCGGAGATTTTATTCTGATCTTCTTTGCTGGGCAATAACAGTGGCTGGTTTTTGAACTCTTTGTAGCCCAATGTTTTGCGGATACCAACTCCCATATTATGAAAGGCCATTTTGGTTTCATAACCTTTGAAAAGGTAGGTTGCGTACTGAGGGAAAATCTTTTTTCTATCTGGAAAAATTGCAAGATAAGCAGAAGTTATTACGCCCTTCTCCTTGACCAAAGCAACACGCAGAGACTTGAAGTCATAGTTGAGGTTCAAACCGTTAATCATAACAGTGTCGGGTAAGACGACAGTATAATTGGTAATGGTATCTGCGACGTAATCATCTATGTTCGCATTGAAATTGGCTTTACTAATAATATTGCCGGATTTGAACTGCAAGGCGTTTTGCTCTTGACCATCAGTGTTCTTTGTCCGGACTTCATCAAAACATGAGCGAACAGGAACAATTTCCCACCCCTCTGGAATCTCCCCGATCCATTCAATGCCGCTGTCTTTCATTTTCCGTGCCATGGTCAGCCCTCCTTATGGAACAGCTCTGCCAGCCCGGCGGAGATATCCT
>CABUAQ010000117.1 GCA_902489575.1 uncultured bacterium | reverse complement strand
CGTTGTGCCGCTTGATATTGTAGAATTCTTTTTAGTGTTGTAAGTTTATCTTGAATTAGCTCACTTTTGAGTTTATTACCGTCTTTTCAAGTGTGTGCATTGTGTCATAAATAACTTTTTTTATTAACTCTTGATTTTATCTTTTTTCTGTTATATCATGTTCCAGGATAAGTTTAGTCGGGGTAAGATAATGCTAGTTTCAGCTATTGGATATTTTAATAATGCTAATGTTGTACCAGTAGTTAATGTTGATGGTAATTCGAAAAATCAGGCTAGCAAAGTTAATTTAACTGAAGGCTTTGGGCATTTTAATGATAATGACCTTTTTGTTAATAAGAAGAGATCTGGTTTGTTTGAAAATATTTTAAATTCGTTTAAATCTTTTATTTCAGGTGGCAGAGCAGATGAAAGTTCAAAGTATCTATCTTTGATTGCGTAATTGAAGTTTTTAATTGTTAGTGATATGTTGGTTTTCTTGTTCTAAAAACAAGTATTTTACTAAAGCCGAACATACTGCGGGAATTATTGATATTGTAACTAATACAGGTACAATGCTTGTGGCTTGGGCAATGTAGCCTATGGCAGACATTGCAATTGCTACTACACCCCATGAGAATCCGTTAATAAATCCTCCAATAATACTTTTATATTGCGGGAGTACTTTTTGCGCCATACTCATTGTTATTGGGGTTGCAAACATTGTTATAAAGCCCATTAGTGCAAATATTATGAATGAAACTTCCGGTATTGTTTTATATGTCAGCATGAATAGTATCATCATAGGAAAAGTTGCTATCATAGAGATATAAAATACATTAGCAGTTCCAATCTTTTTTTCAAATTTTGGGCTTAGCAATGAACCTATACCGCCTAAGAATAAGAAACAGAACAATGCAGCTCCTATTTCAAATTTCGAATACCCCATTGACTTCCACAAAAATGGTAATAAAATTGAGCAGGATGTCGTAATTAGTGATTTTAACATTGCAATTATGTTTAGGATATTTAGTTTTTTGTTGGATAAAATATCTATAAAGGCTTGTTTAAGGCAAATTTTTGATTTTTCAGTTCTTTGGTTAGAAAATTTTGGTACACACTTGAACATTAAAGATGCCCAAATAATTCCAAGTATCGCCAGAAATGGCATTTGGGCAAGTCCGCAATATTGTGCAATAGAAGATGATAATAAAGGTCCAAGTGAGAAGCCAAGAGTACCCATTGCAATGAAAATCCCCATATTTTTAACGGTATCCGTTGTGGAGAATTTAACGACAAAACCTAAGGATTGCGGGTGGAAAAGACTTGAGCCAAGGCTGCCTAATATAATGAATAGTATCATTACTGGGATTTTACCTGCTATTGGTACGAGTGAAATAAATATTGAAGTAAATAGCAAACCCCAAAAAATCAAGGCTCTTTTTTTTATTTTGTCTGCAAAAAATCCAAAAAAAGGCTGTAATAGTGATGAAAAGATATGTGAGCAGCTTAATATGATTGTTGCTACAGGCATTGAAATTTTTATCTGTTCTGCAATAAACGGCATAATTGGATTTAAAATTCCGGTGTAAATGTCGTTGATAAAATGAGCTCCACCAAGCCAAATTTGAACCTTTTGTTCTTTATTATCATATATCATAAGTTTATATTCGCATTAAAATATTAATAAATCAATTGCTTTGCTTTATACTCATTCAATTTTTTCCTAAGTTTTAGTTGATGAGTTGGGATTATCTTTCTGATATAGCTCAATTGTATCAATTGCCTTAATAATTGCCAGCATATTATTTGGAATCTTGGATTATTTGCGTTATTGTAATATCCAGTAGTTTGTTTCGTAGAAAATGACTTTGCTTCATTTTGTTAAAATATGCAATTGTTAATTTTTTGTTTATTTTTTAAGGATTTTTTAAAATCAATGTTATAACAATAATATAAGATAACATGTAATATTTTAAGTAAAGGAGATAAGAAATTATGGCAAAGACAATTGGTATTGACTTAGGAACAACAAATTCAGTTGTTGCAGTTATGGAAGGTGGTAAACCTACTGTTATAGCTAACGCGGAAGGTTCTCGTACTACTCCTTCTATTGTTGGCTTTTCTAAAACCGGAGAAAGGCTGGTTGGTCAATTAGCTAAACGTCAGGCTATTGTTAACCCTGATAAAACTATCGCTTCTATTAAAAGACATATGGGTGATAATTATAAAGTTTCTGTTGACGGAAAAGACTATACCCCTCAAGAAATTTCTTCAATGATTTTGAGAAAATTAGCGGATGATGCCAGTGCTTATTTAGGTGAAAAAGTTACATCTGCAGTTATTACTGTTCCTGCATATTTCAACGATGCTCAAAGACAGGCAACAAAAGATGCGGGCAGAATAGCAGGCTTAGATGTTTTACGTATTGTTAACGAACCGACTGCTGCTGCATTGGCTTACGGTTTGGAAAAAGAAAAACCTGAAAAAGTTTTGGTATTTGACTTAGGTGGTGGTACATTTGATGTATCCGTTCTTGAAATTGGTGACGGTGTTCATGAAGTTTTATCAACATCCGGTGACACACACTTAGGTGGTGATGATTTTGACCAGAAGGTTATGGATTGGATTTGCGAAGAATTCAAAAAACAGGAAGGTATTGATCTGAAAGGTGATAAACAAGCTATGCAGCGTGTTAAAGAAGCTGCTGAAAAAGCTAAATGTGAATTATCTTCTGTGTTTGAAACAAATATTAACTTGCCGTTCATTACAGCTGATGCTAATGGCCCAAAACACTTAGATTTAAACCTAACAAGAGCAAAATTTGAAGATTTATGTTTTGATTTGTTAGAAAGATGTAAAAAACCGGTTGAACAGGCCATTTCTGATGCAGGTATTTCAAAATCTGATATTAATGAAGTGGTGTTAGTTGGTGGTTCATCTAGAATTCCTGCTGTCCAAAAACTTGTTAAAGATTATACAGGTAAGGATCCTAACCAATCAGTTAACCCTGATGAAGTTGTAGCCGTTGGTGCTGCTATTCAGGCTGGTGTTTTGGCTGGTGAAGTTAAAGATATCGTACTTTTGGATGTTACTCCGTTGACATTAGGTATTGAAACTTTGGGTGGTGTTATGACTCCATTAGTTCCTCGTAACACTACAATTCCGGTTTCAAAATCCCAGGTGTTCTCAACTGCTGAAAATAATCAAACTGCGGTTGATATTCAGGTGCTTCAAGGGGAAAGACCAATGGCGCGTGATAACAAATCTTTAGGTATGTTCCGTTTGGAAGGTATTGCACCTGCTATGCGTGGTATTCCGCAAATAGAAGTTACATTTGATATTGATGCTAACGGTATTGTAAATGTTTCAGCTAAGGATAAAGCAACAAATAAAGAACAAAAAATTACTATTACTAATTCTTCTAACTTATCCGAACAAGATATTGATAAGATGGTTAAAGAAGCGGAAGCTAATGCAGCTGAAGATAAAAAGAAAAAAGAAGAAGCTGAAATTAAAAATAATGCTTCAAGTTTAATAGCATCAGCTGACAGAATTATGAAAGATTTTGAAGGCAAAATTGATGCTTCTGATAAATCAAAATTAGAAGAACAAAAAGCTGCTTTACAAAAAGCTATTGATGAAAACAAATCAACAGATGAATTGAAAAAAATGTCTGAAGAATTGCAACAAACTATGTTTGGTATTTCACAGAAGGCTTACGAAGCAGTTCAAAAAGAAGGTGAAACTGCTCAAAGTGCTAATTCTGAAAGCGCATCTTCAGAATCTTCTTCAAATAACAATGATGATGACGTAATTGATGCTGAATACGTTAAAGAGTAATCTTTTTATCATATTTACCTGTGTAAAAAAGGGGATTGGTACTTACCTGTTCCCCTTTTTTATTGTTATTAATCATAATTTTCAAGATTTTTTTTTAATGTTTTAAGTATATCTAAATAAATTTGTAATTCTTTATTGTTAGCATTTTTTATTATATTTAAAATGTCGTCTCTTATAGGATTAGTATCCGGGATTTCTTCTTGAGAAAAATCACTTAAATCCATATCAAGGATATTTATAATTCTTATAAAACTTACAAGAGTAGGATAATTTAAACCTGCCTCAATTCTTGAAATTTGTTTTTCATGTAGTCCTACCTTTTCCGCAAGCATAAATTGAGTGAAGTGTTTTCGTTTTCTTTGTTCTCGTATTTTTTTACCAATAAACTGTTTATTTTGAAAAATCGGCATTTACTTTAACAGAAGTTCTCATAGCGGTGGCAATAGTTGGAATAATTGCGGGAATAGTACTGCCAAAGG
>CABUAQ010000116.1 GCA_902489575.1 uncultured bacterium | reverse complement strand
ATTATTATAAAATTTTTTTGAATACGTCTAAAGGACTATTTTATGAATAAAATGAGGTTTTATATAACTTTAATATGTGCAAGGCTGGTTTATTTTGCAATAAAATTGCTTAATAAGTCTTCCGGGACGTCTTTTGTTGGGATGATGACATTAAAAATTTGTCCTGATTTCTTCTCGTATTGTAAGAATTATATAAAGACCTCAATATCAATTACTGGTACTAACGGGAAAACCACTACATCGGGACTTTTAGCTCATATTTTGGAAAGTGGTCAAAACAAGGTTGTCCATAACGTCAAAGGTGCAAATATGCTCACAGGGATTGCCAACGTTTTTGCTCTTAATCTTGCTCCGTTTAGAAAGTTTGATTATGCAGTGTTGGAATCTGATGAAGCATATTTAACAAAATTATATGACTCATTTAAAACAGATTGTCTGGTTGTGACAAATTTGTTTAGAGATCAATTGGACAGATATGGTGAACTTTCAACAACTGCAAGTTTTATCAAAAATGCAATTGATAAAAATTCTAATGCTGTCCTTTTACTAAATGCAGATGATCCTCTGGTTACAAGTTTAGGCTGCGACCGTGGTAAATGTAGTAATGTCAAGCTGAATAATGGGCTTGTAAAATATTACGGGTTTGAAAATGTAGAGTTTTGTTCCAATTGCCACAATTCTTATTCAAATGCGCCGTCGGAGGTTTTTAACTGCATTTGCGGTAATCCTTTGAAATATTCAAAACAATTTTTTGCTCAAGAAGGTCATTATTATTGTGATACTTGCGGATATAAACGGCCGGAGCCTGACTTTAAAGCCGATGTGAAAATTTATGAGGATTATTCTATCTTGAAAGTGTTAGATGTTTATAATGCAAAATCATACGAATTTAGAGTGAATCTCGTGGGACTTTATAATGCTTATAATGCTTTGGCTGCAATTTCACAGGCATTGGTTTTAAAAATTGATTATAATATTATAAAAGATGCCGTGCTATCATACCGATCAGTTTTCGGACGAGCCGAAAGACGGGATATAAAAGGTCATGAGGCGCTTATTCAGCTTATTAAAAATCCTACAGGTGCAAGTGAAGTTTTGAAAACTGTTGATTTATCTTCTCAGATTGTAATTGCAATCAACGATAATTATGCTGATGGGCGTGACATATCATGGTTATGGGACGCAGATTTCGAGCAGTTAAAAAATACTCAAAATCCGATAGTAACGTCTGGAATCAGGGCTAAGGATATGGCTGTAAGATTAAAGTATGCAGGTGTTCCTCAAGAAAAAATTATTGTAAAAGAAGATTTAAAAGAAGCTGTTGAATATGCGGCTGAAAATGTTTCAAAATTAATGGCGGGTGCAGACAGTGAATCAGTTCAAAATGCAGGTGGAAAAATTACAATTCTGCCGTCATATACCGCGCTTTTAAAAATTAGTAAAATGAAATTTTAGGAATGAAAAGGAGTTAGATATGCTTTTAGGTGTTAATATTGATCATATAGCAACGTTGAGAAATGCCAGAGGCGGTTTTGAGCCGGATCCTATTCAGGCTGCCGAAGTTTGTCAAAGTGCTGGTGCAACTTCTATTACTGCACATTTACGAGAAGATAGACGCCATATTAAAGACAAAGATGTGAAAACCTTAAAAAAAATCTTAAAAATTAATCTCAACCTTGAAATGGCTGTTACTGATGAAATGCAAAAATTTGCACTTTTGGTTAATCCTCATTCTGTTTGTCTTGTTCCGGAAAAAAGGCAGGAGATTACAACAGAAGGTGGTTTGGATGTTGCAGCACAATTGAATAAAATTACCAAATTTATTTTGCCGCTCACTCAGGCAGGTATTCAGGTAAGTTTGTTCATAGATCCTACAGAAGCACAGGTAAGGGCTGCGGCTAAGTCAGGTGCTCAATTTATTGAACTCCACACCGGTCAGTATTCTTTGGCTTATGGAACTCCTGATGAGCAGGCTGAATTTGAAAAATTAAGTGAAGCCTCAAGACTTGCCAATGCTTTGGGTTTAAAAGTTAATGCAGGACATGGCTTGAATTACCAAAATGTGCATAGAATGCGTCAAATTAAAGATTTATATGAGTTAAACATTGGTCATAGTATTATTTCAAGAGCAGTATTTTCCGGTTTGGAACAAGCAGTGAAAGATATGGCTGCGCTTGTGAGGTAAAAAATATATGGTAAAATCAAACGAAGAAATAATTGAAGAAATGCAGCAAGTAACCAGACAAATGGTTTTGGATGATTTAGAAGAAAATCCGGATATTGCTAATGAGTTTTTTGACTGTGATTGCTGCGGACAAAATAAGTGCCTTGCAGGTTCTATAAGATATAATGACTATAGACTTTGTAACGATTGTGTTTTAATTGCTGAAACCGGACTTGCACTGGGTAAGTTTACCGATATCCAAACTCTTATTGACGCAATGGAAGATAAAAGGCTTGAAGAAATTTGTAAATTTATCAAAGACGAGGAGGCCCGTAAGACGAAAATGGATAATTAATATACAAAAGAAGGAATATTAAATATTCCTTCTTTTGTATATTTGAATAAGTTATTTATTCCAAGGACCGGCTTCTTGATATGGAGGAGGTAGGAGCGGTTTAGGCGGGAATAGTCCTGGTGTCCCAAGTCCTGCAAATGGCGGCCTTGGGGGGTGGTTTCTTTCAAATCTTGCACGTCCTTCTGCCTTCATTTTTTCAAGTTCAGCTTTTTGTTTTTTATTTAATATTTTTTCAAAATCTTGTGAGTTTTGTTTTCTTATTTCGTGAGCCTTCTTTTCAAGTTCTTTGATTTCAGATTCAAGCTGGCTGATTCGTTCTTCCTGCATTCTTACGGATATTCTTGATAGTTTTACGGTTTCAATTTCCTGATGTTTTAAACGAATTTGTTCCATTATAGGTTTCATTTTTTCTCTGCCTTGTTCGTGAATAGCTTTAGCTTTTTCTTTTTGCTTTTCTGTTAGGTTTAGTCTTTGTTCAAACTGTTTTCTCATTTCTTCTTTTGAAGGTCTATGCATTGGCGGTTTTTCGCATTGCTGAACAGCTGCTCCTGAGGTATTGTCAGCTTGGACTGTTTCTGTTGCTTGTACTGCTGTTGTGCCGATTGTTATCAGGGCTGCTGCCAAAAGTAATGAAAATGTTTTTCTCATCTTGTCCTTCCTTTTTTTTATAGTAAATCCTGTAATTTTTCTGCTAATTCTTTTTTAGCATTATAGATTCTTGATTTTATTGTCCCTACCGGACATTTTAGACGAACTGCGCATTCTTCGTATGAATATCCATTAATTTCATTCATTATAATAACTTGTTTTAGTTTTGGTTTTAGTTTATTTATGGCGTCTGCAATTCTTTTTTGTTTTTCTTTTTGAAGGGTTTTGTCTTCCGGTGACGATTTGTGGTCTTTTATGTTTGTTAAAACCGATTCCTCAGCTGTCGACGTTTGGGAAACCCTGTGATATGCAGATTTCAGGTAATCCAAAGATGCATTTTTGGCTATAGAAGATATCCAGCTTTTTACAGAACCTTGTTCTTTGTATTTGTCTGAATTTTTCCATATTTTTAATATAACTTCTTGTTCAATGTCTTCATTATCTTCTTTTGTTATAAGTCTGATAATGTTTTTTATATTTTGTTTATTTTCTTTGATTACTTTGTTAAAATCCATTTACTTCCACTACTCTAAAGAAATAAGTCCGTAAGAATCTACCGGCAGACCTAAATCTTCTGCACTCAATGTTGTCCCGTATTTTAAGGTATCAGATACTTCTGTATTAAAATTTATCACTCCGAAAGTTGTTCCGCTTATCATTATCATAAATAAAGCACAAGCAACTTTTACTTTAGCAAAATTTCTGCGTTTTTCTATAAAGTAAGGTTTTGCTTCTTTAATAAGTTCCGAAACACGCATCATTTTTTCGTGTTCTGCTTTGCAATCAGGACAGGTCTTCATATGTTCTTCTAATTCACTTTCATCTCTAAATGTGAATAGAGCTTCGTATTTAGTACATTTTTCGTTCATTATTTGTAACCTCTATATTAATAAAACGAAATTGAAATAAATAAGTTCATTTTTATTTTAACGTTGTTTTTATTATAAGACAAATCCGTTTCAATAAGTTAAGATTATATGTAATAATTCTTGCACAATGTTTTTTTTGATAGTAGAATGTAGAACATATAAGGGGAGAATTTATGGAATTTTTCAGAAAAAATAGAAAGTGGATTATTGGGATAATAAGTGTTGCGTTTGTTGTTTGGACAGTTGGGACAATGTTGTTACTCTTAGT
>CABUAQ010000115.1 GCA_902489575.1 uncultured bacterium | reverse complement strand
AATAAATAAATAAATAAATTAATAAGAACATAAAGGAGATTTATATGCAGAAATTAATTATAACACTAATATGTACTCTAATCGTAATCATTGGAATAACATCATGTACAAATAATAAAACAAATTCCGCCAAAAATACTCAAACACAGCAAACTACAACACAAAAGAAGAAAAAACAAATTCAACTTACAGGAATGGAGGGTATAAAATACTCAATAAAACAGCTTCCTGATAATACTGTGACTTACCTAAAAACAAAAAGTGAATTTAAGGAATTTTATACAGACAAAAAATTTGCAGTCTATTATGTAGGAGCAGACTGCCCTTACGCTCAAATATTTATAGACACAATTACCCCATTAAAAGATAATCCTTCATATTCTGAAAAATACAATTTCTACCCGCAAAGCGTTCTTGGGATGAAACAATTTGACACTATGGAAGATGCACAGGCAAGCGTAGATTTTTCAAATACATGTCAGGAATTTTGTATAGTTAACCCCGCAACAAATGAAATATTTACTATAGACGGAATTGGCGAAACAGAAGCTGCACAACTGCCAAGCATAATGGAACAATTGAAAGATTGGTAAAACATATAAAAACGGCTGAGATTAAAATCTCAGCCGTTTTTATCTTAAGCTTTATCAAATTGATCTTTCCCTACTCCGCATAACGGACAAACAAAATCATCGGGCTGATCTTCAAATTTTACATTGTCATGTTCTGCCGGATCATATTCCCATCCACAAACCGTACATACCCATTTTTCCATAATTAATTCATTTCCTTTCTCTTTTTACATTCACTACATATACCATGAAAGACTATATCATGACTACTGATATCAAATCCTGTAGCCATTCGGGCATTTTTTTCAACCTCCGGGGCTACACCGGACGGAATATCAAAAACTTTATGACACTTTTCACAAATAAAATGGTAATGGTCAAAAGTATTGTGATCAAAGTGTGCAGAAGCTTCAAGCCCGTCAATTTTTTTTATCATTCCTGAATTGGCAAGTTGATTCAAATTACGATAGAGCGTAGTTATTCCAATATTAGACTCCTCATCCTTTAAAAGCTCCAACATTTTTTCTGCCGTAGGATGAATTGCATTGTTCGTTAATACTTCTAATATTTTTTCTCTTTGCTTTGAGTAATTCATATTTTTACCAAACTGATAACTATTATCATTTTATTAGATATTTAGTATTTTGTCAAGCTAAACAGCGTTGTTATTTATAGCAGTCTGCGCAAGTTTTTTTTCAACATCTTTCTTCACTTGATATTCAGGATTAAACTGTCTTAAAAGCAGCATAATCGCAGGCGCAAGAATACCCAGAGCTCCAATACAAGCCCCGATATTTTTCAAGACAGCACCTTTTTTCAAACTTCTTACTGATTTAAAGAATTCGTCTACTGTCTCTCCTGATTTTTCATATTGCCCAAGTAGTTTCTCCAACTTAGCACTCACACCTCTAAGTTCTTTTAAATCAATATATTTTCTTGTATCAACCAATTCTGTATCTTTAACAAGCTCTATCAAATCAGACTGTTTTGCAAAATTAATCACAAGATTTTCGTTATCTTGTTTTACTGCAAATTTATAAATATCAACATCAGACTTATCTGCAGCTTTAAAATCTGCCAGATGTTTCTTTATAGACCCATCTTTAAATGATTGTTTCAACTGCTCGCCAAAAATAACTCTTGCATCTAAATCAATGGATCTGCCTTTATTATCAGCACTTTTTTCCAGAGCTTTAGCAATCATCGGACCTGCAAAATACATGAATATCCAAAAACTGCCTTCTTTTATAACATACCCTAAAAAGTCTTGAGAATTTCTGGAATGTGACAATCTTTCACCTGTAATTGCACCATCAACAAGCATCAGATTTTTTACAGGATCAAATACAAAACTTTCAAAACCGCCCGTAAAAACTACATTATTATCTCTTTTATTACCACCCTGAACATCCTTTCCTGCGTTATGGACATGGGAAAAAGCAGCAGAAAACGGCACCTGAGAATTATTTAGCTTGCTTATATTCAATTTGTCTACGTTAACCTGCAAATTTTGCTGTTTTTTTAAATACTCTTTCTTAATCTGTTCTTCGGTATATTTATGCCTGAATTTTGTCAAAGCCAAATAACTTGCGGTAGTGGCAACGGATGCTGCCGCGAATTTAGCAATAGTCAAAGCTTTAAATGTTTTTTGATGAGCAGCAGCATTAGCAATACTTTCCTTAATAGTCTTTGATGGAGCAAACTCTTGAGCTGCTTTTAAAATATCAGGATTATTCAGTATTCTTGCATCAACTTTCGAATCAAGTCCGGCCGGTTTATACAATACAAAATCAAATATTTTCTTAAATACAGGAAGCCCGCCAAGCCAAATAGCCTGCGTCCCAAATTCGTCTATAAATCTATCTTTGCCTTCAACCGCGTCCCCTGACATATATGAAGCTGCTGTTAAACCGCAGCTATTTGCAACGTCTTTTATTGCTAGAGGAACCAGTGAACTATTATTCCCTAATGTGGAGTATACTGTACTTGCTGTAATTTTTGATATCATTTTCTTTTATTCCCTATACAAGGTGCAATGCGCCTTGCCTCAACTTGTGTATTACAAGCCCCAAATTAAATTCATTAATTTCACGATTGGGGCGTTCGCTTTTATAGTTGAGTTTCGTCGAATATTTTTGTTTTTAATCATGTTAACCTTCACTTTTCATTTAAATTTTCTCAATATAATTAATTGCCTTATTTACAATTATTTTTTACCTTTTGTAACAAAAAACAAGACCTTTAAATTTAATTAAGGCCTTGTTTCAAAGTTTATTTCCGACATAACAAACATCCTCGTTTTCAAAACAAGTCCTTAATAAAACAATTGCTACGTCGATTTTGCTGAAACATAATAAAATTTCCTTATAAGTTTACAGAACAAAATCTAACACAAACAATAAAAAAAATCAAGAATGTTATTCAATGTAACAAATTATGCCAGATTTCAGATATGATATTATAATTAACATGAGTATTAATATAATGAAAAATAAGGACAACTAAATGGCAGACAACGAGAATAAGAACAATGAACCAATATACCATCCTTCAAGCCGGCCAGGAGATGAAGCATCTCTAGAGGAATTTTTTGAAGGAACTGATCAAATAAAGCAAGATAAAATTGAAATACAAGATAAAGGACCGCGAAGAACCGTTAAAATAATAAAACACGATAATAACTCTGGAATGGGTGAACAAGCGCCTTACAGCATTACCAGAAAGTTTAACTGGGGAGCATTTTTATTTAACTTTATATGGGGATTGAAATACAAAAAATTTGTATTACTGCTTATTCCGATATTTTGTTGTATTCCATACGGTTTCATTATAAGTATGGCAATGTGCATTTGGGCCGGGATAAAAGGTAACCAATGGGCCTGGGAAGAAGTTCAATATAAAGATGAAAAGGACTTTAATAACTCTCAGCAATCATGGGTAAAAGCCTGGGCGGTATTTGCCGGTATTATATTTGTTATGGGATTGCTGGCTTCACTTATATTTGGCGAAAATAAAAAGAATAAAGAAGACACATCCTTCCATATTGAAGATTACAATCCGATTATGACATTAGAATTAAAAATTCCGGATAAAATATATGAACAAACAGACAGTAATGATAATCACGCAGATTTTCTTTTAAGTTCAAAATATATTATCTATTGGTTAAGAGCCTCAAATAAACTTACCGAAAAAAATTTAGAATACATAAAAGAAGACTTCCAAGCAAATAAAGATAATTTAAAAGATAAATTTATTCTGTATCCTGATTTAAAAAGTTTGAATGATGAAAATACAAACTTCGTAAGCATGGATATAGAAGCTATATGTATAAATGGTTCCAATTGTATAGATGAGTGGTTGTATAATACCTGCAACACCGGTTATTGCATCCTAAATCCGTCAAAAAGGACATATTATAAAATCAGAACAAAAGAATCACTAATACCAAAAGCCATGACGCTTATCAAAAAGTGGGGAAAATAAAAAAAGAGCTGCATAGCTCTTTTTTTATTTTAGCAATAGAAACTTGATATTATTAACGTCTTATATGCCGATATAAAATAAGTGTATTTGTGACAAAAAATAATCAGCCACAAACCCGGCTGATTTTTCTTAAATGGTACCCCATATTGAGAAAAATTCGAAACAAATCGTTGTTGAATTGTATCAGTTGTATGAATTAAAAAATGTAGCTTGATAATGTAAATTTAGATATTTTTAATGTAACATGTACTTGAAGGAATTTTTAATGAAAAATAGATTGA
>CABUAQ010000114.1 GCA_902489575.1 uncultured bacterium | reverse complement strand
ATAAATTATTTTTTATTAAAAGTCAATAAAAGATATAATTAGTCTATTATGAATAAAATTAAGGCGAAAATAAAAATGCTTGCGATTTCACGGGGAATGACATTAAAAAATTTGGCTGTGAAACTGAGTGATTTAACAGGGGAAGAATATTCATATAACAGTCTTTTGGGTAAACTTAACAGGGAAAGTTTATCCTTAAAGGAAGCAGAGTTTATTGCTCAGATTTTGAATTATAGATTAGATTTTATTGATAATATAAAATAGAAAAATTTATATGTAACAAAAGTTTGAAAAATGTATCAGCATGGTTTGACATGTATTTTTGGTTAAACTACCATCATAATAGAGGAAATGAAGTGAAGATCTTCAACTGTAGCCGCAGCCGTAAAAGTCGGAACACTCAAAAAAATAGTCATTATCTACGTGCTGATTAGGTATGATAAAAGTTTTTTTGCAGTGTCCTCTATAACAGAGGATTTTTTTATGTCACTTGGAGCAACAGCAGTAAGAGCACACAGTGCAAAAGTCGGAACTTGTCCGCACGGATTACCTTTGGGGGCTTGTCCGATTTGTAATGGTATGGCAGGAGGTAATTCTACTACCAAACGAGATATTCCGCGTAATGTGGGTGAAATGTCTTATAACCAGTGTGCTGCAATTGGAGCAATGCTTCGTGCTCAAAAAAATGCAAGAGCACAGGCAAAAGCCGCTGCCCAAAATCATATTCATGCACTTGCTGTATTTGCAAAAAATATTGCAAATACACATCAAAGAATTATGAATCTTGCAGCTTTTATTTCTGACACTATGCCTGTTGTTGTTGCTAAACCTGTTAATTTTATATTGACTAATATTGTTGGACGGGTTTTGACTATTGTTCAAAATCTTCCAAATGTTATTTCAAATATTTATCAGGCAGTAAGTCAAAAATTTGTGGAAATTTCGGATAAATTAACAGCCATATACGGAGAATTGAAAGCTGCAATAGGTGAGAAAATTACAAAATTCACCTCTGATTTAAAGAAAAAATTGAAATCATTGTTCTTTGTTACTTCATCAGAAGAAACGGATGATGAAGATAAGAAAGTTGATGAGGCAAAACGTACATTTGAGTTAAAAACTTTTATTCATAAACTGTATAAAAAACTCAAAAACGAAGATGAAAAGGAAATGAAAAAGGATGAACATTCACGCATTTAATGATGCAGAAACTGTAAGACAACAAAGGAATTTAACCACTTCTCAAAGGAAAAACAATTCCACAATGAAAGAAGGAGTTCTGGTTAATAATTTGATTAAGGATAAGGAATGTACTCTCGCAGATACAAAAGATACATATATAATTTCTGACAAGGTTCCAATGCCTTGTGCTTTGTATCAAGATTATAAAGGTGTTGATAAAAAGCTTTTACCATTAAGTGGTATTGTACTTGGGGTTATGGGTTCAATTGCTCTGTTAACGGGATTTTTACGTCATAGTTCAAAAGTGTCCGGCGGGCTTGCAAAAGAAAAGTGGCTTCCTGCTGTGACCAGAAATGTTCAATTGAGTAATGAAATGTTTCAGGTAATTTATCAAATGGTACAAAGTCCTAACAGCAAAACATTTATTGCAGGTGCCGGGGTTTTAACTCTTTCAGCTATGGCATTTATGGGTAAAACTTTTTTTGACGGGTACAAAGATGTTTGGGTAAAACGTAAAGAAGCAGATATTCAAAAGAATTTGCAAGAAAATCTTATAAATGTTGAAACTCAATCTTTTGCCGGAAAAATGCAAATTATAAGGAGTATGCTTTCAAAATATTCTACGGATTTTGAAAAATATATAACTTCTGATAATGAAAAAATCCTTCCTAATTTTGGCAGAAAACGCTATAATCAAGTGCCTTTTACATCAGAAAAAGAGTATAGACCTTCAACAGGTTCTAATTTGAGCAATGTTCTGTTAGGCATTGGTACTGTTTTAGGGATTGCGGGATTAGGATTTTTGTCGCTGAAAAATCTCACAAAAAGTAAAATTAATCTTAAAAATAACGCACAAGAACTTCAAAAAGGTATAGAAAAACTTGTTCAAAGCTCCGGTGAAAAATCAAAAGATTTTGATAAAGGGCTTTTGGAGCATTTGTTTATGGCAGCAGAATCGGGTGAAGATTTTGTCAGGAAACAAATTAAAGCATTAAAGTGGAATTCTACAGAAGAAAAAGAAGAATTTGCCGAAAGAATTCTTACAAAAATGCGGACTTCAACAACAAAAGTTAATCCTAATATTGGTGGGGACGGAACTCCAAAACCTGCGTTTAACTCCTTTGTAGATGATTATCGTGCGTTTTTCTACAACTGGCTTTTGGATACTTCAAATCCTCAATTTGCACTTTTGTTTTTGGGGATAACAGGTATTACTGCAGTTAGTTACGGAGGAAAGCTCGCAGGTGATGCTATAAAAGAAGTTCAGGTGAAAAAAATTAACGCAGAAACAGAACTTGAGTTACAAAAACGTCTTGTATCAACTGAATTACGTAATTTTAAATCTAAAAAAGATGCTGCGATATTACCGCTTGTTAAGGAATTTTACAAACAAGTTGACAGTGGCAAAAGAACTAACGAGGAATTAAAAACAATGGCGGAAAATGTGTTGTTTGAAATTAAAAACGGCCCGCCATTTGTTTATTCTTAATGCTTTTATTATAAGTTTTATTATGTTATTATTGACCTATGAAATTTGAAGAAAAAACATTAAATTCTAAGGTCGTTTATGAAGGAAAAGTTGTGACGGTTGTAAAAGATGATGTTGAAGTTTCGGACGGTCACAAGTCTTTTCGTGAAGTTGTTTTACATAGCGGCGGAGTGGTAATTCTGGCTATGAAAGATGATACTACTATTTTGCTTGTAAAACAGTATAGATATCCGTTGAAAAAAGTAAATTTGGAATTGCCGGCAGGTAAGCTTGAAATTGGTGAAGATCCGGATTTTGCTTGTAAACGTGAATTAGAAGAAGAAACCGGCTATCGTGCAAAAACTTGGGAGTCTTTAGGTTATATAAATACAACACCGGGGATTTGTACTGAAAAATTATATTTATATTTGGCCAGAGATTTGGAATATGTTGGGGAACATCCTGATGAAGGTGAAATTATACAGGCTTATGAGTATGATTTACGTGATGTTTGTGACATGATTAAGTCCGGTGAAATTACGGATGCTAAGACTATTTGTGCATTTGCACGTATGTTTATGTAGCATAAAATTTTAGAGGGTTGTATTTATGATTAAGATGATTGCAACAGATATTGACGGAACAATCTTAAAATGGGGTTTAGACTTTACTCCGAATTTGAAAAGGTGTATTAAAGAACTTAACCAAAGAGGGATAAAAGTGGTTCTTGTTACAGGTCGGATGCATTGTGCAACAACTCCTGTTGCTCGTGAACTTGGGCTTGAAACCCCTATAATTTCTTATCAAGGCGGGTTAATAAAAGATTTTGATGGTAATACTCTTTACCAGAAGAATTTGGATGCAAAATATGCTAAAGAAATTATTCAATGGGCAAGACAAAATCAAATTCATATAAACTTGTATCTTGATGATAAGTTGTATGTCGAACATGATAATGAAATTGTAAAATCATATACCGATGGAAAATTTATTGATTATACGGTTTGTTCGTTTGATGATTTGGAAATCAAAAATGTTAACAAAATTCTGGCAATTGATTTAAACGATGTCTGTAAAGTTACGGGCTGGGTAGATGAACTCAAGGCAAAATATCCTGAATTGTATATTGTAAAATCCACACCGTATTTTTGTGAAATTGGTTCGGCTGATGCGAAAAAATCTTTAGGGGTTCAGTATCTTTGTTCTATGTGGGGGATAAAGCCTGACGAGGTTTTGACAATTGGTGACCAAAATAACGATATTGACCTTATTCAATGCGGCGGGATAGGTGTTGCTATGGGAAACGGCACATCTGAATTAAAAGAATGTGCAGATTTCATCACAGATACAGTTGAAAATGACGGTTTTGTTAAAGCTGTAGATAAATTTGTTAATATTAATGTTATATAATTTATAATAAATCTTTTGCGACACGATATAACGTATATTGTTTTTCTTTATTTAGTTTGTCATAAATATATAGTATTTCTGATTTAAAATCATGGTTTTTGATTTTAGTAAATTGAAACAGTTCATATAATTCAATATTAAGTGCGCGGGCTATTTTCTCAAGAGTGCCGATGGACGGGAAATTTTGACCTACTTCAAGTTTACTTATATAGCCGTTATCAACATCTATCATTTCTGCTAGTTTTTCTTGTGTAATTTTGCGCATTTTACGCATTTCTTTTACTTTTAATCCTAGTAGTTCTTTAGTATTCATAACACCTCTGATTTAATTCTATAATTTTAAATCATTTTTAAAATACTAATATAGTGCTAATTTTCAATAAATCTACTATTTTATTGACAAAAATATCAAATTGAGTGATAATATTTGGCAAAGTAGGAAAATAAGTGAAAGTTTTAAAATGCAAAAAGGTTTTACTTTAACAGAGGTTCTCATAGCGGTGGCAATAGTTGGAATAATTGCGGGAATAGTACTGCCAAAGG
>CABUAQ010000113.1 GCA_902489575.1 uncultured bacterium | reverse complement strand
CTTAGCCGGAACCTTTTTATAATCAAAAAATTTATTTAAACTCTTATTTAATGAATTTTCAAAATTATTTATAGTTTTATCATCGACTTTCACCGTACTATTTGCAAATATTAATTTTATTTTCTGCAAACTGGATTCATCTAACTTAACCGTATTTTTATTTCTGAATTTTAATTTAAATCCAAAAACAGTTATTATTTTATGATTATTGACATTTTCTGCCGAAAAAAGCGCTTGAAAGAACTTTTTCATTATATAATAGCCTCCCAGTTAAATGAATTTTTACCTGTATAAATAAGTCTATTAAAAATTTCTTCTCATAAATATTAACCATGTGGCTACAATATTCCATATAGTTAACGCATATATTTTGGAAAATATTATAAACACTATAAAAATATCACCTGTATCATAGACTTTAAATCTGTGAAAGAAATAACACGGAAATAATTAATATCATTTGCAGTTGATCGTAAAAATTAAAATAGGTTTAGCAAAGAAAGGAGACCCAAAATGACAACAGTAGAACCAATTAGAAAATTAAAAGACCTCCGTAAGGTAGAAAAAATTCTGGCAAAACAAAGCCTGAGAAATTTGTTATTATTTACTATAGGCACAAATTGCGGATTGAGGATTTCCGACATTCTCAGGCTAAACGTAGGCGATGTTAGAGGAAAAACATATATTCAAATTATAGAAAAAAAGACCGGTAAATTTAAAAAAATCCCCATTAATAATAAACTAAAACCCATGTTTAATGAATATACTAAAAAAAAGAATTCAAATGAGCCTTTATTTGTTACGATATTTGGAAACAGACTGGAACGTGTTGCTGCGTATTATATAATAAGAAAAGCGTGTGAAGAAGCCGGCATTGAAGAAAAAATCGGCACGCACACAATGAGAAAAACTTTTGGTTATCATCACTATAAAAGGAATAAAGATGTCGCTATTTTACAAAAAATTTTTAACCACTCTGCCCCGCAAATAACTCTTAGATATATTGGAATAGAACAAGATCAAATTGACAAAAGTTATAAAAACTTTATTTTGTAAGCAGCAAACTATTATTTTCAAAATAAAAAACGCACAAACTTTACACTTTATCTAAAATGCAAAGATTGAAGAAATGATTATGGCTTACGGGCTGGTAAATTTATCTCATTAAAAAATATAAAAATTATATTTTTTAACAAATTGTTTATATTATTTTTATTTATGATATCATTAGCTTGTTGGAATATAAGAACAAACTTAACAAAATAGATAAAAAGTAAAGACTGTTATTCTCAATACATTATGAGAAATGAGGAATTAAGAATATATGCAAACTGTAATAATTGCAGGAGGCAAGGGGACAAGACTGGGTCTAAAAGACATCCCAAAACCAATGGTTGAAATAGATGGGAAACCTTTGCTTGAACACCAGATAAATCTTGCTAAAAAATATGGAGCAAAAGAAATTTTTATACTTTCGGGACATTTAGCACATGTCATTGAAGAATACTTTGGAGACGGTAAAAAATGGGGAATAACTATCCATCATATTATAGAACCATATCCGCTAGGGACAGCAGGCAGCTTAAAATTACTTGAAGGCAAACTGGATAGCCGTTTTTTGGTCTTTTATGGTGATGTTGTAATGGATTTTGATATAGACAGCTTCATTAAGTTTGATGCTAAGCATGAATCTATTGGCACAACTTTAGTTCATCCTAATGACCACCCTTATGACAGTGATTTACTTGAAATAAACAAAAATAATAAGGTTACAAGAGTTTTACCAAAGCCACACAACGAAAATGAATATTACCAAAATCTCGTAAATGCAGCCGTTTATATTTTTTCAAATAAAATCTTTGATTATATAGAAAAAAATCTTAATCAAGATATAGGAAAACATATTCTGCCCAAAATTGTCGATAGCGGGTCTTCGTTATACGCCTATGTGACACCTGAATACATAAAAGACATGGGTACAGCAGATCGTTTTGAAAAAGTTAAAAAAGATTTTATAACAGGTAAAGTAGCCCGATTAAATAAAAAAAACAAACGTCCGTGTATTTTTCTTGATAGGGATGGCGTTATTAATCGCAATATGGATAACAACCCATTAACCGAAAATTTTGAATTACTGCCCGATGTTACAAAAGCTATTAAAGAAATAAACAAAAGTGATTATCTTGCAGTTATTGTTACAAACCAACCGATGATTGCAAAGGGATTTGTTACGTTTGAAGAAGTTGAAAATACCCATAAAAAAATGGAAACGCTTTTAGGAAATGAAGGAGCTTTTGTCAATGCGATTTATTACTGTCCTCACCATCCTGAAAAAGGGTTTGAAGGAGAAATAGAGGAATTAAAAACAGATTGCAATTGCCGTAAACCTAAATCGGGAATGCTTTTAAGTGCAGCAAAAGACTTGAATATTGATTTAGAAAATTCCTGGATTGTTGGTGATAGTGAAAGGGATTTAATAGCCGGAAAAAACGTGGGCTGTAAAACGATTTTTATTTCAAACCAAAACTCTATGCATGCGGATTTTAAAGCTTCAAATTTGTATGAAGCAGTTATTAAAATATTGGAGATGAGCAAATGATTATAACAAGAACACCTTTTAGAATCAGTTTTGCCGGTGGTGGCAGCGATTTAGCAACTTACTACGAAAAATACGGGGGAGCAGTTGTTTCAGTATCAATAAATAAGTACATGCATCTTATGATGCATGAATATTTTGACCCGAAAAAATACATGCTTAAATATTCAAAAACAGAATTGGTTAATCAAGTAGATGAAATACAGCATCCAATATTAAGAACAGTTTTAAAAAAATACGGAATATCAGGAGTTGATTTCGCATCTATAGCAGATATTCCTTCCGGTACAGGATTAGCAAGTTCGAGTGCATTTACGGTTGGATTATTAAACCTTTGTAATGCTTATACAAACAAATATATGTCAAAAAATGATATCGCTGAAGAAGCTTGCAATATAGAAATTAATGATTTAAAAGAACCTATCGGAAAACAAGATCAGTATGCTTGTGCCTGTGGAGGACTCAATTTCATTGAATTTTACAAAGATGGTGTTGTTGATGTTGAAAAACTTTATTTAACAACCGAAGCTTATCACGGATTAGAAAAGAATTTATTAATGTTCTACACAGGACAAACTCGTGCAGCAGGATCTATTTTGAAAGAACAAAAAGAAAACTCTGCAACTGATTCTAAAAAAATAGAAAATCTACATAAGATGGTTCAGTTAGCTAAAGATTTAAAAACAGAGCTTTTAAACGGCAACATAAATGCAATGGGAGAAATTCTTCATACCGGTTGGATGTATAAAAAAGAATTAGCCAGCGGCATTTCAAATCCGGACATCGATTATTTTTATAATTTGGCATACCAAAACGGAGCTTTAGGAGGAAAACTGTTAGGAGCCGGCGGCGGCGGCTTTTTACTATTTTACGTAGAAGAACAAAATCAAGAAAAAGTAAGAAATGCGTTATCCGAATTAAAAGAAATAGATTTTTCGTTTGATAACAAAGGAACAAACATAATTTATTACAATAAACAAAATTTATACAGAAAGGGTCAAGAATGCTAACTCAAATTGATAAATATTTAAATGACATAAAAAATACAATTGATTCTATTGATAGAAAAGAAATAGAAAATTTTATAAACCTGATGGAACATACCAGAAAACAAGGTAAAAACATTTATATTATGGGTAATGGAGGTTCTGCCGGTACCGCATCACATTTTTGTTGTGACTTCAATAAAGGTGTTAGTTACGGAAAATCTTTAGATAAACGCTATAAATGTATATGCTTAAACGATAATGTAGCAACAATGATGGCATACGCAAATGATGTCAGTTACGATGATATATTCGTAGAACAATTAAAAAATTTTTTGACAGAAGGCGACTTAGTAATTGGAATTTCCGGCAGCGGGAATTCTGAAAACGTCATTAGAGCAATTAATTATGCCAATTCAATGGATGCGGAAACAATTTCTCTTACAGGTTTTTCAGGAGGAATTTTAAAAAACATTTCAAAGCATTCGTTACACATACCTGTAAACAACATGCAAATTGCAGAAGACCTTCATCTGATGATGTTTCACCTGACAGTTAGTGTTTTATTTCAGATATTAAACGAATACGAATCAAAAGTATTGATATAATGGCTTATGTTAAGGAAAATAGCATGACAAATAAAAATTATAAAATAATTGAAAAAATATTTTCTGTAAAAAATTGCGACAAACACAAAGTTATTGTTGTTTGCGGATTTAAGTTAAAATTTAAGTCCCAGAAGCTTATTCAACGTGAAATCAATAAGAAATTAGAAAATCATATCAATAAATTACAAAATAATCTTTCTGAAGAAAAGAAACAAACTCAAAAATTGGCGAATGAAACTATTTCTCAAAATAAGCAAATAAGCAATTTTAATAAGAGATTATCTGATTTAGATAACAAATTTTCCGCCGCAATAAAAAGATTAACACCTCAAACAATGCTAAACAATATGGACTATCATTTAGCTGAACATTGTAATTTAAATTGTAAAAATTGTGATCATTTTTCTCCACTGGCGAAACCTGCTTTCTCAGAAGTGAGCGAATTTGAAAATGATATTAAACAATTTGCAAAATTATCAAATCAAAGTTTAGGAACACTAAATCTTCTTGGCGGAGAACCTTTATTACATCCTCAAGTTATAGATTTTTTACGAATATCCAGACAGTATTTACCAAATACAACGATACAGCTTGTATCAAACGGAATTTTAATTAATCAACAACCTTCTGAATTTTGG
>CABUAQ010000112.1 GCA_902489575.1 uncultured bacterium | reverse complement strand
CAAAAGCATAATGTTCAAGAACTGATCCGTGATTAAATACACAAATTTTTTTTATCTTATTACTCATTAAATTCTCCGCCTATTCTGTAATAGTGTGAGCAGGATATTCCGGAACCGTGTTCCGAGCAATCTTGTTTTATATCTAAAATATCCCAACCCGCTCCAAGAGGCGTTATTTTCCCGTCCACAAATATGTTAATCCCGTAGATATCTTTTCCCCATGTATTTGGTCCTCTCAAACCGTTCATATCAAACATCATTACAAATCCGGGATGGAATATGTCCTCGTCTTTTATGTCCTTTATTCCTATAATTGTGTCGTTTCCGCCAAGATAAAGGTTGTTGAAATAGTATTCGTCTTTGTTTTGAACTTTTTCACCATTCATATAATATGCGGTGTATTTTTTATGAAGTTCATCTTGTTCGGTTATTCTAAGATAAGGTTTTACAAGACCTATCATTAAAGTTTCACGTTCTTGATTGGTCTTGGCATTTTTGAGACTTTTTACAATATCTGCATCAACTTGTGCATTCATTGCATTAAATATGTACTCCATTTTATTAAATGTTTCAATCCATTTTGAAATGTAGGTAACTTTTTTTGATACAATAAAGTTTGATGGTACAAGCATTAAAGTAATTGCAAATACAACAAATATAGTTATAGAGTATTCAATTTTCCAAAAACGTTTTTTCATAGTTTGTTCTCGATTTTATGCCATATCAATTCGTTTTTTTTCTTCAAGAAGTTTATCATATACCCATTCAGGGATGAAGTTTTTACCTAAAATGATTTGTCCGTTCATAATATTGGGGGTGTGAAAATCAGAACCGCCTGTTACTATCAGTCCAAGTTCTTCAGCCATTGAAGAAAAGTATTCAACACAAGCAGGAGAATGTTTTCTATGGTACGCCTCAATACCTCTTAAACCGTAGTTCATAAGATCTTTAATAAGGGGTTCTGCAATATCTAAATCATGCGGGTGTGCTATAACCGGAATTCCGCCTGCATCATAAATTATCTCAACTGCATCATGCGGAGATACGGTTTTTCTTTGTACGTATACAGGTGAATCGTCGTGGATATATTTAGCATAAGCATCCATAATATTATTTGTTCCGCCAACGCTTGTTATCGCTTTTGCAATGTGCGGACGTCCTATACTACCGCCTTCGGCAACTAATTTTTTTATATCATCAAATTTAATTTTTATACCTTCTTTTTTGGCGAGAAGCGTTATTATTTCCTTTGTTTGTTTAACCCTTGCTTGTTGTTGGTTTTTTATAAGTTCTAAGAAATTTTTGTCTTTGGTATTCATAAAATATCCAAGGATATGAACCTCATAATTTTTATAAAGTGTATTGACTTCAATACCTCGAATAATTTCAATTTTATTCTCAAGGTGATTTTGTTTAATATGATTTTGAGCAACATCATAAGCTAAAATGTTATCGTGATCAGTAATCGCGATAGCTTCCAAGCCAACTTCAATTGCCGTATCCACAATCTTTTCCGGAGAGAAAACCCCGTCCGAGTAGTATGTGTGAATATGTAAATCAGTTTTCTTTTTCACTTTTACTTTCCTCTTCTATACTATTGCTGTTACAAAAAATCCTTTTTATCGAGATGGCGTTTCCGGTAGTTGTATCAATATCAACTTCTACAGCATTAATCTGGGTTGTTTTGCCTTGAGCGACTTCATAGCGTTCAGGAATACTTGTTAGAAAACGAGATAAAGATGTAGTATATTCCATTCCAATAACGCCGTCTGATGCTCCGCAAAAACCCGCATCTGTTATATATGCCATATTATTAATAATATTTTCATCTGCAGTTTGAACGTGTGTATGTGTTCCAAAAAACGCACTCAGTCCAAATTCAGAACAATATTTGCCAAAACAAATTTTTTCCGCAGTTGCTTCTGCATGAAAATCAAGAACAATTATCGGGGTAATTTCTTTAATTTTTTTTATTTCCTCTGCAACCATTTCCCATTGAGAGTCTACAAGGTTCATAAATACCCGCCCAAGGACATTTATGACACCTATTTTAAATTCTCCCATATCAAAAATTCTACTTCCCACCCCTTTTGTTCCTTTTGGATAATTTATTGGTCGCACCAAACAATCTGATGTTTCGATGTAGCTATAGATATCTTTTTTATCCCAAATATGGTTTCCGCAGGTCATACAATTAATCCCATAATGTTTGAACTCATTATAGTTCTTTTCAGTTAGCCCGAAACCGTGGGATGCATTTTCAACATTTGCAATTACAAAATCATATTTTTTACAGATGCTTTCGCTATAGTTACCTGCCAAAAAATCTCTGACCGCAAGCCTTCCGGGTCTACCTACTATATCTCCAAAAAATATAATTTTTATAATTCCTTTTTTCATTTTGCAACTCATTATTTAATTATATATATTAAGCAAGAAGCTGAGATTTTCAACTTCTTGCTTAATGATTTATTTTATTTAGCTATTTCTGTTGTTCTGAATTCTCTCACAACAGTAACTCTGATTTGACCAGGGTAATCAAGTTCGTTTTCGATACGTTTTGCAACATCTCTGGCAAGTTTTCCTGATGCCAAATCGTCAAACATTTCAGCTTGAACAATGATACGAACTTCCCTGCCGGCCTGTACCGCAAAAGATTGTTTAATACCTTCATAGCTGTTAACAATTTCTTCAATTTTTTGTAAACGTTTGATATAAATTTCAAGGGTATCACGTCTTGCTCCGGGTCTGCCTGCTGAGATTGCATCTGCAACTTTTACAAGTACTGCTTCAATTGTGTTAGCCACTACGTCATCATGGTGAGCTTCAATTGCGTGAATGACTTCCTGTTTTTCACCAAATCTTGACGCAAGCTCAACACCTAATTGGATATGTGTACCTTCTTGGGTTTGGTCAACAGCCTTGCCAATATCGTGTAGTAACCCTGCCCGTTTCGCAATTTTTTCATTTGCACCAAGTTCTGCAGCTAACATCCCTGCGATATGTCCTACTTCAAGTGAGTGTTTAAGAACATTTTGACCATAACTTGTTCTGTAATATAGTCGTCCAAGAGTTTTTATAAGTTCTTTATTTAATCCCATAACACCCATTTCTAAAGCTGCGTTTTCACCTTCTGACCAAATCTTTTTGTCAATTTCTTCTCTTGCTTTTTCTACCATTTCTTCAATTCTTACAGGGTGAATACGTCCGTCTACAATAAGTTTTTCTAAGGCAAGCTTAGCAATTTCACGTCTCACAGGATCAAAACTTGATAATACTACAGCTTCCGGGGTATCGTCGATAATTAAATCAACTCCGGTAAGCGTTTCTAAAGCTCTAATATTTCTACCTTCACGACCGATTATGCGGCCTTTCATTTCATCGTTTGGCAGGGCAACAACTGAAACTGTAGTTTCTACTACCTGTTCTATCATACATCTTTGCATTGTTGTTGATAGAATTTCTTTTGATTTTTCCAAAGATATTTCTTTAATTTTAGCTTCGTTTTCTCGGATTAACTGCATTTGTTCTTGAGCTAAATCATTTTTTAATTGATCTAAAAGAGTCCGTTTAGCATCTTCGCATGACATTCCCGAAATTCTTTCCAATTCTTCGGTTTGTTTTTGAACAAGTTCCGCAAGGTAGTCTTCTTTTTCTAAAAGTTGATCCATTTTTCTTTCTGTTTGGATTTCTTTTTCGGTATACTCTTGAATTTTATCTTCAAGCATATCCTCACGTTTTGCTAATTTTTGTTCTAATCTTGTAAGTTCTTGTCTGCGTTCTCTTTCTTCTTCGTTTAATTGTTCTCTGTCTTCTTGGAGTTCTTCTACAGCTTTAATTTTAGCTTCCTTGTAGAGTAATTTTTCTTTTTCTTCAAGTGCTTTTTTGTCTTTTTCAACTGACTCAAAGGCACTTTTTACTTTGTTTTTCTGAATAATCAGCATTGCAACTAAAACTATTACCGCAATAGCCGCAATAACTAATAGCAAGGTTTTTGCTTCCATAAAGTTAGTTACCTTATCCTTTTCTATTTTTTTATAATACACGCAATGTCGGGTACATATATCCTACCCGCGCGTTTATTTATTGTTTAATTTAAATAAAAGTCATTGCATATATTTTCAAAAAATATTTCCTACTACATCTGTCTGCATGATATCATATAAATGTATTTTTGTATAGGGGGTAAAAGTAGCTTAAACAGGTTAAATTTTTGTGTTTTTTGTAAATTTATTTTTTTTCAACCAATCCCGGATCTGAGTAAGAACCGGTTGTAAGTTTTACGAATTTGTATGTTGCAACAGGTAAAACTCCTGCAAGTAAGAAACTTGAAATTCCAACATTTGCCAGAATATTTGCGCATTTTACGTATTTTGCTTTTTTAGCAAAATACGTTATATTTTTTGAATTTTTAGCGGAACTAATAAAGTTTTCAAATTCGTTTTTAAATTCTGATAATTTTTTAAAGTCAACATATTTTCTAGGGTCACGAATTCCGTCTTTCAGGTATGATACGTTGCCCATTTTTTGTGCAAATTGTGAAAAATATGATTTTGGATTTGTATCAATGAATTCTAACAAATCTTTAGCTGAATTGGATTTTGGCAGTTCGATTTTGTTTGCTTTGATAGCTTCAATAAAGTCTTTGTTATCTAAAATCAACGGATCCAGGTTTACGTTAACTTTGAATAATTTATTAGCAAGTTTGTCTAATCCTTTTGCTATATATACAGGAGTTACAAAGTTTAGTATCATAGAACCAATCATTCTAAATGCGTTCATATAACCTTCTTCTTTGTTTCTGGATGTTGAAACTCTGCCAACAGTCAAACCTCCGTCTGAAATTGCCATTTTGTCAACGGTTCTAAGGTTTGCAAGTGTTGAGGTAAATCCTCCTGTGAAGTTTATGTTTTTGTTGTTTGGAGAAGTATTGTTTTTTGAATAAAAATCTTTAAATGT
>CABUAQ010000111.1 GCA_902489575.1 uncultured bacterium | reverse complement strand
TTATTTGCTCTAAACTGTAGAAAAATGGAGTGCCGGGTTGGAATTAAAAAACTTACCGGCTATGAAAATAAATTAAGGAGAAAAGAAAATGACACCAAAAAATTTTTTGTTCACTTCTGAATCAGTAACAGAAGGACATCCGGACAAAGTTTGCGACCAAATATCAGATGCGATATTGGATGAATTCTTAACAAAAGACAAACAATCAAGAGTTGCAGCAGAAACAACTGTTACAACAGGTATGGCTCTTGTTTCAGGCGAAATTACAGCAGATTGTTATGTTGATATTCCGCAAGTTGTGAGAAACACCATCAAAAATATTGGCTATGTTGGTTCAAATGGCGGCGGCTTCGATGCTGATACTTGCGCAGTATTAACAAGCATAGATGAACAATCCACAGATATTGGAAACGGCGTAAATAAAGCTCTTGAAACAAGAGAAAAACATTCTGCAACATCTACTATCGAAACTGAAGAACTGGGAGCAGGTGATCAGGGTATAATGTTTGGTTTTGCTTGTAACGAAACTCCTGAGCTAATGCCGCTACCAATTAGTTTAGCTCACAAACTTTCATTCAGACTCGCTCAAGTCAGAAAACAAGGTTTGGTTAATTACCTGAGACCCGATGGTAAATCGCAAGTTACGGTTGAATATGTTGATGGCAAACCTGCAAGAATTCATACAATTTTGTTATCAACTCAGCATAATCCGGAAATAAACGGAATATCTGACAACGAAAAAGTCCAGAATATCATAAAAAATGATCTAAAAAATATGGTTATTGATTATGTATTTGCAAATGAAACCATTAAACCTGATGCAAATACAATCATATTAATAAACCCATCAGGAAGATTTGTTATCGGAGGTCCGCAAGGGGATTCCGGACTAACCGGCAGAAAAATTATTGTAGACACATACGGTGGATACTCCAGACACGGCGGCGGCGCATTCTCCGGTAAAGATCCTACAAAAGTTGACAGATCAGCTGCTTACGCGGCACGTTATGTAGCAAAAAACATCGTAGCTGCAGGACTGGCTGAAAAATGTGAAATTGAATTGGCTTATGCCATCGGCGTTGCAGAACCGCTGTCTATTATGGTTGATACTTTTGGAACCGGTAAAATTTCAGATGATGAAATTTCTAAACTTGTTTCAAAAAACTTTGATCTAAGACCTGCGGGTATTATCAACCAATTTGATCTAAGAAACTTACCTGCTAAAAATGGCGGTAAGTTCTATCAATTACTTGCAGCATACGGTCATATGGGACGTCTTGATATCAACGTTCCGTGGGAACAAACCGATAAAGCTGAAGTTCTAAAATCTCAGGCATTTTCATTTGCGAATGCGTAAGTTTATAAGTTCAAAATAAAGAATGAAAGCTTATACAACAATAGAAAAGAGGTATCAACAAAGATACCTCTTTTCTCATTTAAATTTACAGCTTTATTTTTTCTTAGCTTCGATCTGGTCTAATTCTTGAACTAAACTATCCAGTTTTAAGTTTAATTCCGCATTATCACGTTTCAGAGTTGATATACGTTCTTTATCAGTAGCTACTTTTGATGCTAATTTTTCAATTTTTGTATTTAAAGTTTTAATTGAATTAATTGCAGCATAGAACATTTCATCCCATCTGATTTTGTAATATCCTTTTTCATCCTTAGATACAGCAGTCGGGAAGATCAATTTCAAATCCTGAGCGATTACACCAACATGAGGCGAATTATTTGGATCATTTTTAAAAGTATAATTATACACTTTTAATCGTCTTAACTCATCCAAACCAGCAGTAAATTTGGAACCAACATTTTTCAATCTAATATCGGATCTTAAGTCCGGACAGCAAGAACCAATGTTACTTGCACCATGAGCCAACGGGAAATCAGATCCCGGATTCTTATCAACTGTATTTTGCTTGCCGGAATCATTCGGGCCTCGTTTTTCCAAAGTTACTTTACAATTAGTTGAAGCATCTGTGTATGTCGGAATTGAAAACTTACAATTAGATTTATCACTATTATAATTATTACCGGTAGAAGTAGCCCAGTCATAAGATGTACTTGAGTAAATCCTGCTGCCTGAAGGCGGATAAACAGTATCTGTACCATAACAAGAACCGGTATTATTATTCAATGTAGAACCGCTGCCTTTACCAACAGCCGTACATATACAGTTTTTTCTTATATCATCTGATAAGTGAGATTTACAATATCTATCACATCTACCATGAGACTTACCGGAACGTTGACTGCCGTCATAAGCTCCAAATGCATAAATACCTTGTCCGGAAAACAGAGTATATGCAACAAGTCCTTTTGGTATTCTTGCAAATGCATCATTTACATTAACACTTTGCTGTGAAGGTCTGGCTAAAGTTGTTTCCAAGTAGGAACGACCCCTGACAATTAAATTACCGTTAATAACAACTGATTCGTTACCACCTGGAATAGGGCGCAATTTTGCATTATCAGTTTTCTTATTGTGAACTTCTAAAACAGCACCCGGATTCGGTGAAACAGAATGTACAGGTAACGAACCGATTAATACAACTTCATCCTCTTCATTCGTTCCTGAAAACAGGCTTGAAGAAGGATCCTGGCTAACACTTGCCCCTGTCAATTTGCTGGTCGGAGCATTTGGAGCACGAGAACCTGAATTAAAACCGATACATGTAACATATGAACCTGTTTTGTTTGACACACAAGAGTTATAACCCAATGCAGTATTGTAAGAACCTGTTGTCAAACTGGATAACGAATGATAACCGACAGCAGTATTATAAGAACCTGTTGTTAGTGATTTTAAAGAATTATAACCCAATGCACTGTTATAATTTCCACTTGTCACTGAAGATAAAGAATTATATCCAATCCCGGTGTTATAAGTTCCGGAAACTTTCTTACCTGAGTTATTACCAACAAAAGTGTTATATTTAACAGCAGCACCTGTATCCGCAGATTCACCGGAGTAATTACCGATAAAAGTGTTACCAACACCATTTTTCAGAGAGTAACCTGCATTTACACCAACAGCAGTATTAAAAGATCCATTTTCCAGTTTATATAAAGCACCAGCACCGGCAGCAGTATTATTTTGACCGCTGGTTAAAGAGCTCATTGTTTCAGAACCAAATGATGTATTTCCTTTTGCATTAGCAGTGAGTGAAAAATAAGAACCACCAAGCAGGAAATTTCCCTCGCCGGCAAACAAAGAACCTACAAGATCCCCGGCAGCCGAATCACCATACCTGAACTGTATTTGATTCTGTTTTTGCCCGCCATAGGCCGGACTTAACCTGTCAGATGCTCTTATAATAAGCTTAGAATATACAGTTTTGCCTGCTGTATTCGCAGTTGCGATAGGAACATCAATCTTTGAAATTGGAGTAATACCGATAAAAGCTTGTGCTGTATGTTTTTTATTTACAACATCATAGTATGCATCGTAATTATCATCACCCGCAACATATGTCCAAACTTCATCAGTTGCACCACCGGTATATCTGGTTGTAAAAACCGGCGCAAAAGCTGCAGCAAGTATTGATAATGTTAATAGTAATACCATTACCTCCGCTAAAGTAAATGCTCTGAGTTTATTATATTTCATACTCGACTCCATTATTTTTCAAGTTTATCAATTCTTTTATTAATACCAGCAATTCTATCTTTCATTGCTTTTTGAGTGTCATCCACATTTGCAGTATCATTTTCAAGTTCTTTTACGTCATCTGAAAGCTTGTCAGCCCGGTTAGCAAGTTCTTTGGTTGCATTAATTGCCGCATAGAACATTTCATCCCAGCGGATTGATAAATAACCGTCAGCACCTTCAGTTACTGAATTTGGAGAATATTTCTGCAAATCTTGTGCCATAACACCAACCTGCGGAACAGCATTAACATCAGACTTGAATGTATAGTTATAAGGCACAACATTGGTTATAAGATTTAAGGCTTCTATGTTTTGAGAAAGAATATCTTTTAACCTGATATCTGAAATTTTCAATTGTGGACAACTCGCTTTACCAGCACCATCACACTTGGTAGTTGCATCATTATAATTCATGAAAAACGCACCGGTAGTTTCAGGGTCTTTACTTCTTGAGCGGCCATCACTTGAAGCTTTAAAAGCATCAACAACCCAAGACCACATAGATGTCCAACCTGTAATAAAGTGGAACAGCGCATCTATTGGAGATAAGATGAAGTGGAAGATATCACCAATGATATTACACCCTTTTCTTTTTCTCCATTCATAACATTTATAACGCCTAAAGACCCTCAGACAACAACCTTTAGAACAGAAATCTTTACTCTGTTCTTCTCCGGTGGAATTATAAAAAGGACTTGCCAGAGGGAAACCTAAACTACCGTCAACAACGCTTGGGAAATAGAGATTACCGCGCACAACCAAATTTGAGTTTAAAACTACAGTAGGCCCAACATTTGGCTTAGCAGACAAATTGCTTTTAGAATTTATATTGTGAACCTCCAGAACAGATCTGCCGCCAAACCCGTGCGGCTGACCACCGATAAATATATGATCATACTGGTCAGTTTCAAAAGAATCAGGAGTTTTATTTGCACCTGATCCACTGCCCCGTGCGGAATTAACACCTATGCAGGTTCTGCTGCCAGGATTAGCTGAAGATGCCGGAGAATCTATCATAGAATCGCATGCACCAGCACCAACTGCTGTTATATTGGCCGCATTATGATTCTTATTACCTGCTGGATATGTATCAACACCAATAATGGTATTATTTTTTGTAGAATTACCGTAATAGTTAGAAGCAACAATTACGTTACCATCAGAATCTGTTGAATTCATACCCACGGATGCCACATAATAACCAAGCAATACATTGTAGTCACCGGCAGAATTGTCTAAACCTAAGACACCTGTACCCACAGCAACGTTATGTGTATTAGTGCCTCTACCCTTGCCGTTATTACTTCCTATAAATATGTTATTATTTGAAGAAGAATCTACATATTGCCCTGTATTCAAACCTACTGAGACATTTTGAGCACCCGGTCTGGTAGTATCTCCATACATAGAATTAAATCCGATAGCAGTATTGGCCTCCGAAACCGAATACTTAGTAAATGCGCCAATACCTGCAGCCGT
>CABUAQ010000110.1 GCA_902489575.1 uncultured bacterium | reverse complement strand
ATTGACTTTTCCGGCTGCAAGCAAACCGCAAATGGCATAAAAGATTTTTTTCATTCGTTTTCCTTCTCTTCAATATAAAATACGGAGAAAGTTTTCTTTCTCCGTATCAAAATGATGAGTATTGCCTAAAACAGCGATAACCCTCTTTCAATTTTAACACGCTGCTGCTCGAGCAGAGTACCCATGTTCAGTTTTCCGCTGCGCAGCATTCCGCGAACCTGACAGGCGGCGTTTGTATCCGGATTGGCGAACAGATAAGTGACTTTCGCTTTTTTCGGCGCCCCTTCCAAAATCTGGTGAATACAGCCGAGAAAACCGTTAGCTACCAATTCATAAGCCATGTCTTCGCTGATGCCGCTGGAGGCCGCATATTTAACCAGAGCGTTAATGGCATCGGATACGTTGTTGGCGTGAATGGTTGACAAAACCAAGTGGCCGGAAGTTGCCGCGCGCAAAGCTTCACTTGCTACGTCAGGTGAACGAATCTCGCCCAGATAAATATAACGCGGTTTCGAGCGCAGAGCTGATTTAATACCTTCTTCCCATTTG
Source organism: uncultured bacterium (assembly GCA_902489575.1). GTDB lineage: Bacteria > Cyanobacteriota > Vampirovibrionia > Gastranaerophilales > Gastranaerophilaceae > Zag111. The sequence goes on along the minus strand of CABUAQ010000110.1, from coordinate 4,588 downwards.
CCGTCCGGCGGAGTTGTCTGTTTGCAGAGGCCTAATTCCGCTTCCGGGGTGATATATACGCCGTCCAGCGGCATTTCAATCGGGTCTTCAATCGTAAAGGCATAGCCGCCTTTTTTCTGTAAATATTCTTTTAACAGAGCGGAAACCGTTGTACTTTTACCGGAACCGGTTGCACCGGCCAGCAGAATCAAGCCGCTGCCGCCGGCAATGGAGAGCAAATGTTCGTAAACGCGGTAAGGCAACCCCAAATCCTTCAGATTCGGAACCGTAGTCGGCATTTTGCGGGCACAATAGTTAACGCCTTCCAGTGCAATGGTTCGTTCAACACGATAGTTGCGTCCCTTGTAGTTCAGCAGATAACTGCGGTTTTCACCGTCATAAGCACCTTCAAGCTGAACAAAAAACTCGTCAAAATCATCAAAAGTAACAATTTTTAAGCCGCAGTTGGTGCGACCGCTCCAAATATAACATCTTTTGTCGGGAGTGACATAAACGTCTGAAAACTTGACCTCATTAATCAGTCCGGAACTGACTTTGCAGGACAAATCGACATCCGGATTGATCTTTGCCCCGTGAGACGCCTGAATAACGGTCGGGCCGGCAGCTTGCGGTTTGTTCTGTGCCGGAGCGGCGGAGGCAGGAGCTTCCTGACCGGGGGCCGCCGGCGAAGCGGCTGCCGGGGCATGCATCTGCACCGGAGCTTTGATGGATAATTTTTTCAATAGCTCTTCACTCGAATGCTCCCGGATTCGCGGAGATACATTCGGGGTTTCTGCTGCGGGGCGCTCAGCTCCTCCTGGCGCGTTTGGTGTGCTTTTGTCAAACAGGTTCATAATCAAGCCTCCTAAATCTCTCAACAACACTTTATTATACGATATTTTTCTTGAAGATTTATTAATTTTTTTTGACAATTCCTGTTCAAACAACAGGGAAAAAGCATAAAGCCCGGATTTATACGAAGTAAAAATACCTTGAAATTCGGCCGCGGCATTCGTATTATCCGAAACAGGACAATAATTTTTTTCAGGGGATAGAGAATGAGACCGTTTTACCCGATTATTTTGCTTGTCTTTTCGAACATTTTTATGACTTTTGCCTGGTATGGACATCTCAAGTATAAGTCAACGGCTCTGTGGATTGTTATTCTGGTCAGTTGGGGAATTGCCTTTTTTGAATATTGCCTGCAAGTTCCCGCCAACCGTATCGGTCACGACTATTACAGTGCTCCCCAGTTGAAAATTATGCAGGAAATTATCACTCTTGTCGTTTTCGCATTTTTTTCGGCTTTTTACCTTAAAGAAGGGCTGAAATGGAATGAAATTGTCGGCTTTTTGTTTATTTTGTTAGCGGCCTTTTTTGTTTTTAAAAAATGGGATTAACCCGGTTTCTTCTGTAAAATTTTGTATCTGCCGCAAATACGACAAAACCCCGCACTGGGCAGGGTTTTGTATAAATGGCGGTGTAGTAAATCCCAACGGTATTGGGCATACGAAAGATGAATTTCTTATTTAAATATAGAAATTATTGTAACGACCATGGAAATAAAAGCTATAGCTAGAGTACATATAGAAATAGTCAAAGATTTTTTCAAAATAAGATCATTTGTTCTTCGTGAAAGCTCATTTTTCCCTATGCTGATTAGATGTTCAACATCTTCAATCTTCGAAACTATTCCGTTTTGATACTCTCCCTTATTAATATAAAGAGTTAGATTCGTAGCTCTATAAATTTCATTATAATTTATTTCCAATTTTTGGATGCTAGCTAATAAATCTTTATCAGACATTGAAAACGGATATTCATAGGGAACTTTTATTTGGTATCCGCCTCCGTCTATTGCAGGTAAAAAGTCATTATTCAAATTTTTTTTTGAAGATTTCTTAAAAATTTTATCAAACATTAGAAGTTCTCTTTCAAATACATCTTTTATTTTCCTAACACCCTATACAGACGTACTTTTATAATTATCTAACAATTCACCTATTTCATTAACAATAGAAGGATCTGCGGCATCTGCCCAGCCTAGAACCTGTATTTTATTGTTTAATATTGGGCCACCACTATTGCCATGGCGTATATCAGCCGTAATTTCAAACTTTTTCACAGCATGCTCAGTTTTCTTTGCAACAATTTGCCCTGTTTCTTTGCGAATTTGATGCCCAAGTTCAAAGGATGGATATCCGCATAACATAATTTCAGTACCAGTTTGGATTTTACAACAGCTTTCCAACTCAAAGTAGTCTTTATTAATAGATAGATCGTTTGCATCTTTTAGACTTAAGACAGCCCAATCCCGATTCCTATCCAGATTAACCAATTGTACATTAATACGATGGCTCGGATTTGTTGGGTTAAGAATATAAAAATTAGTCATAGGAGACTGATTAAAATCCACATCAAATTCATTTGCAGCATTTTTTTTATTTGGAAATAAAACATGTGCAGCGGTCACAATACCGATATTTTTAAGAAAGAAACAAGTACCTTGGCTCATTCTTTCAATCGGACTGTCATTTTTTTCTGCATTCACAGTATTCTCAATAACCCACACCGCTTTCTGTATAATTTCTTCAGGTGTCGGTTTCAAAAGAAGTTTCATATCCGGCGACAGTATATTAAACAATTTGGCCATTTGCTGATAATAATGATCTGTAACACCTCGAACACTTTTATAAAAATTTAATTTCCCATAAATAACTTGTTTAAAGCTTTTATGACCTCTAGAGAATTTGCTGAGATATTCCTTTTCTGCATTTTCATAACCAAATTTTTTCCAGGCATGAAGCATTGCTCGTATTTGATCACGATAATTTCTTACCAAGTTAGGCTTATCATTGATAATAAGACCTGTAACCTCCATTCTCTGCGTTTTATTCCGATAACGAACTTTATCCTCATTAATTTGAAAATCATTTCGGGTAATTATATCAACCAATTCTTCACAAAGAATAATTTTACTAGTAACAGGATTTTCTTTAAAAAGTTCTTTCATTGTTCGTATGGAAGAAAAAGTTATATCATCAGCATAACGAGAGTAGCGAAGACCATATTTAACAGCAAATGATTTTAGGTCATTATCGAGTCTCCTGCAAACTAATGTTGAAATGATGGGAGAAAGAGGGGAACCTTGGGTTAAACTACCGTGATATGTTGCAATTTTAGCCAAGCAGGAAGACAATTTTTCAGGAAAATTAAATGGATGTCCATGGAATACACCATAAACGCGATTAACTGTTATGGAATCAAAAAAATCTTTAAGATCTAAATTAAGAATGTGCTTACGTTTGAGGTGGTAATTAGCGTTTGTCTTTATATCTTTGCCACGTGCAAAACCATGAACACAGTTTTTTACGTCTATCTCATCATATATAAAGTTTGCTATTTGGCGCTGTATATATTTTAATGTCTTGCAAGGGGCTGCAATTTTGCGGTAATCACCACTTTTTTTGGGAATAATATAGGGAATATAATTTTGGTCATCGCTTCTTTTGTAAATAAGATAAGTAAAATAGCTATAATCCATATTAAGTTTTGCTGCTAACTGGATATTTGCTTTCAGTTCTATAAATTTCATCTTATCCTCAAAAAAGCAAAGACCAAAGTTTCACTACTTCCTTACTGCGGGTTTCCATGTTCCCCACTGCCTGAAGGTTTCTCAGATAACAAAAATAACAGATAACTGGATCAGCTATCCCAATTCAAACTATGGTCTTTAATAAAATATAAAATTTAAATTTTTATTGCGCAAGAAAAAATAGCAAGCGATACGGTATTACTTATTATCCCTTTTATTTTTTATCTAAACTATAAACAAACTTACAAATTTAATCATATGATAAATATTTGACCACAAATCTTTTCGATTCCTGAATCACAAATGTATCATTGCCTCACTGCAATAACAGGGAATCTACAGGGAAATTTTAGTGGATTTTATATGCAAAATTCCCACAAACAGTCTGTTTTACTTGGGTAACTCCTAATCAACCACAAATTTATCAGGGAATTTAAAATTAGAAACAGGGAATGTTTTAGACAATTATAGATTTTCTTCTGAAACTTCTTTATCAACTGGAGATGAAAACGTAAACCATCTATTTCTATCTCATTATATCGAGGAGCATTTTTTTCACCAAATGGATAAATATGTGCAATTTCACCAATTTGCTGAATATTCCCTACGGCATCCCGTAATAAAAGATTTGTTTTACATTTTGTACACCGACCTACTGCAGCACCATACAATATTTTTATTGTTTTGTCTTCATAATGACGCTGTTTTTTTACCGTAGATGACATAGAAAAGACCTCAAATTTTAAATTTTGCATAAATGATACGATAGGATTTATTAACAAGCAATAAATTTATAATTTTTATTAAAACTCCACGCTCCTCTTTTACCTCACTATCCTTATTCTCTCCCACAAAAAACTATTTTATCCAAAATTTAATGTCAGTTACCACTGTTATTTTCCAGAGCTGATAGTTTTTTTACTCTGTTTAATCTTCTCCACCACTTCTCACATACCCCCAACACGATGAGGAAACGTCAATATTATTTAGAATAGTGCTTTTATTGATTATCTG
>CABUAQ010000109.1 GCA_902489575.1 uncultured bacterium | reverse complement strand
CGTTGTGCCGCTTGATATTGTAGAATTCTTTTTAGTGTTGTAAGTTTATCTTGAACGATTGTAGAGTTTATTTCCATTTCTATTTTTGTTGGATGAACATTGGATGTAGTTTTAAATCCCAGTTTTTCATATTTCTCTATTGTGTTGTAAGGTCCGTTAGTGATTGCATCAAGTTTGATTTTTTTCCCTTTTGCGGATTCAAAATCTTTAAATAATTGGTAGAATAGTGTTTGTCCGGCTAACTTTACCTTTTTCCCAAATTCTGTAGGCCAAGTGCATATACAATCCAGAATTGTTGTTTTGCCTTCTCTAAAGGTTATTATTCCGCAAATTTTGTTATTGTTTGTTTCTATATATGTTGTATTGCCAGGGCACAGTGCATTGTCTACGGCGTATTCCACCATTTCATCCCACCTTTTGTATTCATCTTTTGTAAGATTTGGCATTAAAAATTTCGTTTTTATATTATGGGGGAGGGCTTTTAGGAAATTTAGATCTGAACTATCTGTTATCTTGTATAATTTTAAATCTCCGCAATTGGCAATATGTAGTGCTCCAAATTGAGGGTTATGTCTGTTTTTTTGAATATCCATAGTAATTCCTTTTTGTTTTTATAAGTTTCCTAAAATAATTAATTGCTTTTATTTCTTGCTATTTTAAGAATTCTTCATATTTTAGTGTATAATATTTTTATGGCAAAAAAATCTACTAAAAAATCTACTAAAAAATCAAAAGTTGTTAATGTTTCAAAAAAAATTAGTAAAAAGGCAGATTATTTTTTACATAAATTTTTAGCCTTTGTTTTTATATTTATTGCAGTGGCTTGCGGTGTATTTTATTTTTCATTAAATTATGTTCCAAAATCTTTGTATGACCAGCAGATAATGATGCCAAAAATGAAGGAGGCATACTATGTTAGTCAGTGGTGTCGTGATGATTTTGGCAAGACTGAATTTTTGTTATGGGATAATACAAGGGTTGATTGTTTGACTAAAGATTATGCAATAGAGTTTGATTTTGCAAAAAAATGGGCAGAAAGTGTTGGTCAATCATTATATTATGCTAAGATGACAGGTAAAAAGCCTGCTGTTGCATTAATATTAACAGATTTATCCGATTATAGATATGTTAAGCGTGTAGAACGTTTAGATAACGGTATTAAAATTTTTCTTGTAAAAGCCTTTTAGTTTTCTTTGAGGTTATCGTTATTACAAAAGTTTATTTAGGCTTTTAAGAATGAGGTTTTTATTGTAGTATAGTAATATGGATATTGTTGAGGTTAAAGAAGTTTGGAATAAGGTTAAGAATGAGCTTGAGCAAAATTTGCCTGAGCATATTTTTGGAACCTGGATTACCCCGTTGGAGGCTGTTGATTGTGAGAATAAAACTCTGGTTTTGCTTTCTCCACATCAAATGGCTGTTGATATTTTAAAAAAAAGTTGGATTGATAAAATAAAAGAATCAGTTCGTACTGTTTTGGGGGAGGGGGCAACTTTCTCACTTACTTATGATGCAGATCTCGCGGAAAAGTACATTAAAGCCCGCAAGAAAGAATTTTCAAAAATTGTGGCAGGGCAATCTGACGAAGAAAGAAAGAGTGAAGATGCAAAAATGTCTTTGGCGCAGATGCAGTCTAGTGCTAATTTGAATTTAAATCTTAAATTTGAAAACTTTGTAGTTGGTGAAAATTCAAAATTTGCCTATAATGCAGCTTTTTCGGTTGCAAATAATCCGTCCAAAAAGTTCAATCCGTTATTTATTTATGGTGCTTCCGGATTAGGTAAAACCCACTTAATGCAAGCTATAGGGCATTTTATTATATTTAATAAACCTGAATTAAAGGTTCGCTATATTAGGATGGAAGACTATTTTAATGAATGGGTTAGGTGTTTTCAATATAACGAATCGTCTAAGACTCGTAAAAGTCAGGTTAATAATTCGTTGATGCGTAAGTTTCATCAAAAGTTTCAAAATATAGATATTTTGTTAATGGATGATATTCAGTTTATCGAATCTAAAATGAAAACGATGGAAGATTTCTTTTCAACTTTTGAGGCTTTATATACAAATAATAAACAAATTGTAATAGCATCTGACAGGCTGCCGAAAGATATTCCTACATTGGATAATCGTTTGAGAACCCGTTTTGAGATGGGGTTGGTTGTGGATATTGTTCCGCCGGATTATTATACAAGATTTGAAATTGTTAAAGCTTATGCAAAAGAATTAGAAGTAGACGCAGATGATGAAGTATTTGCTTATATTGCAGATAATTTTGTAAATAATGTCAGAGAGTTAAAGGGTGCATTTAATAAGGTTAGTGCATATGCGGAATTTTCAGGAGTCGGTGTAACACCGGATATTGCTAAAAGGGCTCTAAATTGTGCCGTTCGTAGAAAAGAAATTACGATTGAAAAAATTGCTCAATGTGTTGCCGATTATTTTGAATTAAGTGTTAAAGATTTAAAAAGTACAGCTCGTCAACAAAAAATAGCAAAAGCAAGGCATATTGCAATTTATCTTGCGCGTGAAGTTATCCAAATGAGTTATGAAGCTATAGGTGAATTTTTTGTAAAAAAACATACCACTATTATGTATTCTTGCGATATGGTAGCAGGCAAACTTAAATCAGATACAGATTTTCAGGTAATAGTTGAAGAGTTAAAAGGGCTCATTAGGAGTTAATTATGTATGATTATATAAAAGGCATTTTTGCATATAAAGTAACAAGTAATAGGGGGAACTTTATTACAGTGCAAACTGGCAGCGGAGTTGGATATTTGTTTGAGGTTATGGATAGGGATTATTCTCAATTGCCAGAATTATGTGAAGAAGTGAAAATGTATTGTGTGCTTATTCATAGAGAAGATAAAATGAGTCTTTGCGGATTTTTAAAACGAGAAGACCGTGATATTTTTAATACGTTAACTTCAGTTTCCGGTGTTGGTTCAAAAATGGCACTTACTCTATTAAATGCCTTTGAGGTTACTGATTTGGTCGGGTTTGTGCTTGACGGAAATTATAAAGAACTTACACGTGCAAAAGGGGTTGGGCCAAAGTTAGCACAGAAAATTATTTTAGAATTAAAAGATAAATTAACATCTTATCAGGGTGCAGTCCCTGTAAAAACCGGATCTTGCAGTATTTGTGCTTCATCACAAAATGTAGAAGATGCACAAATGGTTTTATTATCTTTAGGTTATAGTAAAGAGGAGGTTTCAGAAGCAATTTCTAAATCTGTTGTGTCTGTGTCAGAAAAAGCTTCTGCTGAAGAAATTTTGAAAGAAGCTTTAAAAATTTTGTCACTTTAAAAAAGGTTAATCTTAAATGATTAACCTTTTTCTTTTGTGGTTTTTAAGTTTGTTGTTTAAAACAAAACTGTAAATAGCGTAATAAAGCCTGCTGCAATCATAGCCGGTCCAAATGGAAGGTACATTCCACCCTGGCCTTTATTTTCTTTCAATCCGCAAACAAGATTTTTGCATGTCAGAATCCCAGATAGCACAAGTATTATTGTACTTGTCCAATAAACAACTGTTTTTTCAAGCCAACCGTTATATTGAGCTACAATATAAATTATTGCAAGAATTACAAATACTGCCATATATATTAAAGTGGACCAATTTTTATTTTGGATTAGTTTTTTTATAAATAGAGGCAGAGTTATAATAATCTGGATAATTCCGCTTAATGCAAGTATTGCAACAATTGTTTTGAATATAGGTAAAAAGTTTGGATAAAGCGGTGAACATCCTAACAGCGCTCCAAAAACTGTTCCAAGACCTGCTGCAATATAGGAATCTCCTTCACCAAAAGCTCTTGTTCCAACGGTTATTAACCCAAGTCTTGATATGGCTTCCATTATTAAAAATCCTAAAATACCTGCGGCAAGAGAGTATAATACAGGGCAAGTTAGGAAAAAGTCGGGATTAATTTGAGGTATCCCGTGAGCTTTTGTATATGCAATAAATGATGTTATAGAGTATAAAACACTATATGCAATGCCAATACCTATAAGCGGATAAGTGTGTGCATCTGAAACTTTTTTTTCCAAGATATCAGTGCCCGCAATTGCAATAAAGAAGAATGCAATCAATAGTGAAAATACATAAACAATTACCTGACTCCAGCTAATAGGATTCATAACAGCCATTCCTAAAATTGGATCAAATGGATTACAAAATCTTACAAATAATCCAACAAATATAAGTCCGGTAAATAATTCTACAATTGGATATTGAATACTTATTTTTTCATCGCAAAATGCACATCGTCCTTTTAAAAATAAGTATGATAATACAGGTATATTATGGTACCATTTTAGCGGAGTTTGGCACTTAGGGCATTTTGATGCCGGAAGAACTATAGATTCTTCACTTACTGTTCTTAGAATTACTACATTTAAAAAACTTCCTATGACAAGACCTATGATAAAGATAAAGGTTAGTACCACTATAGAAAATAACATTTGTCCTCCTTTTATATATTATGTCCATTTACTGCTAGATTATTTTCATCCATTTCTTTTTGTATTATGTTATACAGTCTATTTAATGCCCTTTTTAAAATTCTGGAAACTTGTGTTGCTGACACTTGAAGCCTTTTTGCAATTTCTTTTCGGGATTCTCCTTCTATGTAATACATATAAATAGCTGTTTTATCACTTGGCGGGAGTTTATTTATTGCAAATTCAATAATTTTCTTATTTGCGTATGTGTCTTCAAAACTATAATCTTCGTCAGCTTGAATTCTATCAAGCAGGGTTTCTCCTCCTTCTGTGGTGTAGATATTCTGGTCAAGTGAAACCATATTTTTTATAAGTTCAATATTCATAATTTCTTCAACTTTATCTAAGGGTAAGTTCACATATTTTGCGACTTCTTCAACTGTTGGAATTTTTGAATTGTTTTCCGACAGTTCATCAATTGCATCTTTTACTCTTGACATATTTGCCAGAGTTTCGCGAGGGGTTTTCACAATGTTTGCTTTATCTCTCATATAATGGAAAATTTTTCCTTTTATAACCTTAGATACATAAGTTTTAAAGCTTCCGCGTTCCTCTGGTTTATATGTTTCAATGGCTTTAAGAACTCCGACTGCGCCAACTTGAATAAGATCATCTTTAGATATTGTAGTCGGCAGAGGATAAAACGACAGTGCAATTTTTTTTACGAGTTTTAAAGTTTCTTCAATCAACCTAAGGTAAGCAATATGTTTGCGTTTAGGGTCTGTTTCTACTTTGTATTCTTTAATTAACTCTTCAAGTTTTTCAAGCTCT
>CABUAQ010000108.1 GCA_902489575.1 uncultured bacterium | reverse complement strand
GCCACTGACCGGGTTATCTTAGTTCCCGGGCCGGAAGAGGAGCAAAAAATTGTCCGTTGGATGTATAAAATGTTCACCGAAGAACTGAAAACCGAACAGGAAATCGCCGATATTCTCAATCAACAGGGAATTCTCACTGACTTAAACCGATCATGGACTAAGGCAACGGTCAATCAGGTCTTAACCAATGAGAAATATATCGGCAACAATGTTTCCAACCGCATTTCTTTTAAATTAAAGACTAAACGCGTGGTTAATCCGGAAAGTGAATGGATTCGCAAAGAAGGCGCTTTCGAGGCAATCGTTGATCCGAGCGTATTTTATATTGCCAAAGGCATCATTAACGCCCGCGCCAAACGTTTCTCCAATGATGAGCTTTTGCAGAAGTTGAAAGATTTACAGGCCAAGAAAGGCTATCTGTCAGCTCTTATCATCAACGAAAGCCCCGATATGCCGTCAAGTTCCATCTATTCCAGCCGCTTTGGCAGTCTGGTACGGGCTTATCAACTCATCGGTTACGATCCGGAACGGGATTACAGTTTCATTGAAATTAATCGCTTCTTGCGCGAATTGCATAAAAATATTTTTGAGGAGACAATTAGTAAAATTCAGGAAATCGGCGGAGACGTTAAGATTGATGCCGAAAATGACCTCTTAAATGTCAACGACTACTTTACGGCATCCATCGTCATTTGCCGGTGTAAGCAGCTTCCAAATGCTGGCTTCCGTTGGAAAGTCCGTTTTGATACCTCTCTGTTCCCGGATATAACAATTGCTGTGCGGATGGCTGCCGATAACAAAAACGTCCTGGATTATTATCTGTTGCCGGCTTTGGACTTTAGGGATCCTAAATTATTGCTTGCCGAGGAAAACAAAGGAATTCTCGATTCTTACCGTTTTCCGGATTTAAGCCAGTTGTTTGAAATGGCACGCCGCAACTCTATCCGCTATTGGGAGGTTGCATAATGAACCGCCGCCAAAGTTTGGAAAACATCCCAATTGAAAAGATTAATATTCTCAATCCGCGGGAACGTAACCGTAAAATTGCCAACGAAATTAAGAAAAACATTGAAGATGTCGGCCTGAAACGTCCGATTACCGTCTCCCGGAGGTTAGATTTTACGGATGGCAAAGAGTATGATCTGGTCTGCGGCCAAGGACGTCTGGAGGCCTATATCGCCAATAATCAAACCGAGATTCCGGCGATTGTCATTGATGCCGATGAGGAAGAAACCCTGATTATGAGCCTTGTCGAAAACATTGCCCGGCGGAATTATTCCCCGACCGAACTGCTTCAGGGTATCAAGCAGCTCAAAGACAAAGGATATTCCTGTGCTGAAATTGCCCGCAAAACAGGCTTTACAGCAGAATATATCAACCAAATCAGCAGGCTGTTGTTTCGAGGGGAAGAACGTCTGATCAATGCCGTTTATACCGATCGCATACCGCTAAACGTGGCAATCGATATTTCGGATGCCGATGACAAGGATGTTCAGAATGTTTTGCGTGAAGCTTATGAAGCCGGACAGATTCGCGGCAATAAGTTGACATTTGTTAAGGAGCTGATTGAGCGACGTATAAAAAAGGGTAAAAGTATTTATAAGAAAAAATGCAGCGCTAAGCAGCTGACGGCACAGGATGTTCAGGCTCTTTACGAGCAGGAAATCAAACGAACGAAGCTGATTATTGCAAAGAATGACCGGGTTGAAAATTCGTTGATTTTTGTTACTCAAAGCATCAAAAGCCTGCTTGGCAACGAGAATTTCTATAATTTACTGAAGGTGGAAGAGCTAGAAAAACTGCCAAAATACTTGGCTGAAAGGTTACAGATTCATGGATAAAAAATTAAATAAGGCCTTTGAACAGGCAATCATTCGTTTAAAACTTTCAGAAATAACCCCTTCAAAAGAGATAAATAAGGATGTATTTGCTTCCCGAAAATATGCCCAGATTGTTTCTTCCGTTCGCGAAATCGGCCTGATTGAAGCGCCGATCGTAACCTTTAGCGATGACGGTTATATGCTTCTGGATGGCCATCTGCGTTTGAATGCACTTAAGGACTTGGATATACAGGAAGTAGATTGCCTTGTTTCTACCGATAATGAAAATTTTACCTACAACAAACATGTCAATCGGCTCTCCAATGTCCAGGAACAGAAAATGATAGAAAAAGCCATCAATCGCGGTGTTTCCATTGAACGTCTGGCACGGGTTCTAAATATGAATCCTGAAAATATCCGTCATAAGAAAAATCTATTGAAAGGCATTTGCGAAGAGGTCGTGGAGATGCTGAAAGATAAAATTGTGAGTTCCAAGGTATTTTATTATTTGGCCAGAATGAAACCGGAGCGCCAGATTGAAGCGACTAAGATTATGGTCGAAAGCAAAACTTTTACTTCATCATTTGCTCGTTCCATCTGGCTTGCTACGTCAGATGAACAGCTTGCCGTTCCTCGGCGGCAGCAGAGGCCGGCTGTAACAGACTTCAGCCATTTTACCAAACTGGAGGAGGAAATTAACCGGCTACACGGCGAATATGAGGAAATTGAGGAAAATTACGGCCTGAATGTCTTAAATTTTACACTGGTTAAAGGATATGTCAAAACCTTGGTAATGAACCCGCGTGTAAACCGCTATCTCCGGATCAATAATCCTGATATTCTGGAACACCTGGAAAGCATTGTAGATATTGATAATTTAAATACGGAAGAATAAATAATTTGACTTTTTATTCTTATTGGTTATAAAATGCGCCTATGTTTGTTGGTAAGCATGGTCATTCGCCCAAAGATTTATTCATCCAACTTCAAAAGAAATAATAACGACCTTTAGTTAATTATCGTTGTTAGTTTGCGAATGCGTATATTTGATAATTAGCTATATTTAAAGGAGTAATATTATGACTTTTGAACAATATGCAGAAAATCTGTTAGAAGACTTCAATACAAGAATTTTAGATGAAAATGGAGATATTTATATATATTCTCCTAAACATTATGATATTGCAGAAATATTCCTTTCCTACGGTATTAATGATGATGACAAAGATTTTCAGTTCAATATTGAAGATGCAAGAAATTTAATATCTATTATATTAGAGGTTTCCTGGGATGAAATTATCAAAGCGAATAAATATCAAAAAGAAATATATGAGTTAAAGCTGGGAAGCTACAAAACCGATTCTCAATATGATATTAATGATTTTGATAGCGCTACTTTTTGGATAGAACAAACGGAACTAAATAATAATACTACCCTCAATGATGAAGCAAAATTAGAGTTGTATAAATATTATTTATTTGAAAATCAAAATGATGACATGGATGATCTACAATCTAATGGCACTTACAAAAGCTCTAATCAAACGACAGCGGACTATTTCAGACAACAAGCAAAACTTTTATTAAAAGATTATAATTTGATGAAAGAAAATAAGTTTGATCAGTCGAAAATTGTTTTTGATGAGCCTCAGAAACATTTTGATATAATAAATGTTTTTACTAAAGTAAATAAACCCAAAGGTGATAATTTAACCTTAATGAACATTCAACATATTCTTGTTAAAATTTGTGATTTTGAAAATTGGGATGATTTTTTACATTCATCGAAAGCAAAACAGGAGATAGGTGCTTTAAAATTAAATTATTATAAAATAGGAATGGATCCAAATGCTATTGATGCCGCAGAAATGATGGTAGAACATGAATTATTTGCTGAGTTTGTCGATGATGATGGAGATGTAAATTATACAGATGATGATGAATTAGAAATGTGGAAATATGTTTTGGAAAGAGTGTAGTTAATTAAAGCAACAAAAAGCAGCTGTTTTTACTTTCCTGTAAAAGACAGTTGCTTTTTTATGTAATTATTTTTCTATGTTAAATTATCCTTCTGATAACAGCCAGTCAAACACATTCAGGCGTTTAATTCCGTTATTTTCTCCCGAGCCATAATCCATTGACAGCAGAAACTTAGGATAGTTATCGTCAATTGCTTCTAATGGTGCCAGCTCCCGCTGCAAAATTTGAGGTTCAAGAACATTTAAGGCTACTTGGTAATATTCAACCAGTCCGCCACTTTTTCTGGCGACAAAGTCAACCTCTATACTTTTGCCGCTTTTAATGAGCTTACCTACAGATACCTCATAACCGCGCCGTATCAGTTCTAAGTAAACGATATTCTCCAGGATATGCCCTGCGTCCATATCTTTGATACCCAACAGAGCTGTTCTCAGACCAATATCGGCTACATAATACTTGGCATTGCTGTCCAAATATTGTTTTCCTTTAATATCGTACCGCTCGCACTTATATAGCAGGAAACTGTCCACCAAACCTTGAATATATGTATCAATGGTTGGAACCGATATTTTGCGCCCGCTGGCTTCCAGACACTTCGCAATATTACGAACAGATGTCTCACATCCGATATTATCAAACAAATACTTAACCACTGCATCCAGCTTATTGGTATCTGCAATATTAAACCGCTTTACAACATCTTTTTGAATTGTATTTAAATATACGGTATCCAGCAAATAATCACTGATAAGTTGCTTATCATACAATAATTTAAGCGTTTGAGGGAAACCGCTTTCTTTAATATAATGGGAATAAACAGCCATCGGATCATGCAAATCCTGCATCTCCCTATGGTCTTTAGCATTCAATTGTGCAAACTGAGAATATGCCCCAAAATATTCTTTGAAGGATAATGGTTGCATTTTGATTTCAACATAACGCCCACCTAGTTGATTAGCCAAATCACTTGAGAACATATAAGCATTCGATCCGGTCAAATATAAATCAATATTGTTCTGCAAACGCAGGGTATTCGCGGCTATTTGCCAATCCTTCAATAACTGTATTTCATCAATAAAGACATAATTCATCTTTTCCGGATCAAGATGTTTTACGATATAGTCTAGAAGCTTATCATAACCGGTTAAAAAATTCTCTTTGTCATATTCCAGTCCAATTTTTTGGGTTAGTATACGGTCTTCAAGATTGATATTGATTATTTGATTATCATCAGCAATCTTATGAACAACCAGATCAAATTGATAGAGAGAAAACAGCTTCGATTTGCCACAACGTCTAACACCTGTGACGATTTTAATCAAATCCGTCTGGCTCTGCCATTTCTTCAGTTGTTCTATATATTGAGGCCTGCCAACTATTTTTTCTGTTCCTTGTAACATGTTTATTCTCCCGATATTCTGTAAAATTATAATTTATAAAAGCACAAAAATCAAGATAAATATAAAATATATTTTACAAAATACAAAAATATTATTTTTTATTAAATATGTTTTAAGTTGTTCATTATGCCAATAAATATGAATATTCCTAAACATAT
>CABUAQ010000107.1 GCA_902489575.1 uncultured bacterium | reverse complement strand
TAAAAATTACAAACTAAAAGAAAAATTATACACAAAATAATTTTAAAATGAAATGTGAAATTTGACAAAATTGATGTATTTTTTACACTAATTTATATTTTCTAAAATGCTTACTGTGTGCTGGTTTTGGTAATTTGTGAAATGTCGATTTCTTAAAAAGGGGTTGAAATTTTAAATTTTTGTAATATTATGGGTGCATAAACACATTCGAAAAAAATGAAAATCTTATAAAAAAGTAAGAGCAAAAAGTAGTTTTTGGAGAATTTTCAATTTACAACTAGAGGATTACATTTTGAAAAAATTATTACTATTCACTATTGCACTAGTGTTCATGTTATGCGCACCTGTGCAGGCAGCCAATGTTAATACTGTAAAGGCAGCGATAGTAAAACATTCTATCGAAATGGGTGTAGATCCAGCAATCGCATTAAGTATTGCAAAAACAGAATCAGGTTACAGACACGAAGCAAGGAGTTCTCACGGTGCTGTTGGTGTCTTCCAGCTTATGCCTTCCACAGCTAGAAGGATGGGATTAAATCCATACTTACTTGATGATAATATCAAGGGTGGAATAATGTATTACAAATCTATGTATAAGATGTTTGGCTCAGTAGAATTAGCCTTGGCAGCATATAATGCAGGTCCGGGTAATGTTAAAAAGTATCGTGCTGTTCCGCCGTTTAGCGAAACAAGACGGTTTGTTGCGAAGATTATGTCTGACTATAGACACTTGAAAGCTAACCCTGATCCGGCTATGATTGCAGCTCAAAGGGGTAATGCAGCTGTTCCGGTTGCTATCAGCGGAGCTAAAGTTATCGCAGCTGTCCCTAACAAGCCTGCCCCATTGCCGATGGTGAAAATTGAACAGTCCAGGAATCTTAATGTCCAATTGCTAAAAGAAATTCCGATGGAAGTAGAAGTTAAATCTCAATCGGTTGCAATCTAGATATTGTTTACGTTTAAAAAGAGCCGTTTTCATGACGGCTCTTTTTGTGCATGTAACCAACTATTTTTATAAATTCCAAAGTTTAGTTATATTAAACAATGAATATTTTTTTAACAAATATAAAATTATTATAAAGAGAGAGTTGTACATTTAAAAGAGATCCTTGGCAAAAATATTCAGAAATATAGAAAATTAAATAAGCTAACTCAAGAAAAGTTCGCAGAATTTGTTGATGTAGATATTAATAGTATAAGTTCTATAAAAAAGAGCGTTACCTGATAATCTGGTGAAAATTTCTGAAGCTTTAAATGTTTCTCTTGCGGATTTGTTTATTTTTTCTGCTTTTTTAAACTGCGCAGATTATGAAAAAGAAATAAAAAATAACATAAATTTAATAAGGCAAGATATCCCGAAACTCTCTGCTGTTAATGCTTTTATTAAAAATATTATGTAAAAGTTATCGTAAAATTTTTCTGTTTATTTTTTTGTTAATATTTGTAAAATTATTCAACAGAGCTAGTTAAATAGTATTATGTTTTTTAACCGTTTGTGGTATATATAAAGTGTACATAAATGAATTATATTTAATATAGTTCAGTAGATTGGAGGAAAAAATGTCAGTAGGTCAATTCGTTTTTATGTTACACAGTCACCTTCCTTACTATAGAAAAGCAGGGATGTGGCCGTTTGGAGAAGAAAACCTTTATGAATGTATGGCAGAAACATATGTTCCGCTTCTTAATGCAATTGCAGAATTGTATGAGGAAGGTATTAAAGCTAAGTTAACTGTTGGTATTACTCCAATTTTAGCCGAACAACTTAATGATGAACATTTAAAATATGGTTTTGTAGAATATTTAGATTCAAGAATAAAAAGTGTTTCAAAGGATCTTGAAAGATACCCTGATCCTGAGGTGCCACATTCTCAACACTTAAAATATTTGGCAAAATATTATTTTGATTGGTTCAATAATATTAAAAATTCATTTGTGAACAAGTACAATATGGATTTGATTGCTGCATTTAAAAAGTATCAAGATCTAGGTTGTATAGAAATAACAACTTCGGGTGCTACTCACGGTTTTTCTCCACTGCTTGCTACTGATAATAATCTGAACGCACAATTTAAAGTTGGTTCTGATACAACAAAAAGACTATTTGGGAAAAAAGCTATAGGATGTTGGTTGCCGGAATGTGCTTATCGTCAGGGTTATGAATATGTGGGTAAAGACGGGCAGAAGCACTGGCGTCCAGCAATTGAACTTACTTTACAAAATAATGATATTGAGTATTTCTTTACAGAATCTCACGTAATTGAAGGTGGTAACTCTATCGGTTGTCGTCGTGTTGTCGGTGTTTATGGAAATATCGAATACATTCCGCTTCCGGAACGCGAACCAACAGGTTATGATACATATTCTGCTTATTGGCTTCCTGATGCACAGGTTGCGGTTATGGGTAGAAATGATCGTGCGGGATATCAGGTTTGGTCAGCTGCAGATGGATATCCTGGCGATGGCTGTTTCAGGGAGTTCCACAAAAAAGATGATAAATCAGGTATGAATTACTGGAGAATTACTTCTCCTACAACCGACTTGGGTGATAAAATGCTTTATGATCCAGTATTGGCGTTAAACAAAATCAATGAAAACTCTGATCATTATACAACAATGCTTTATCATTTATTGAATGATTATAAGAATTCTCATAACGGTAAAGAAGGTTTGATTATGGTATCTTTTGATACAGAACTGTTTGGCCACTGGTGGTTTGAAGGTGTGGAATTTATCAAACAAGTTATTAAAAAGTTCCATCAGTATCTTCCTCAAGTTGAACGTATGACAGCCGGTGAATATTTGCATTCACATCCTCCTGTTGAAGCTATTCAAATCCCTGAATCTTCTTGGGGTCAGGGCGGGCATTTTTATGTGTGGAATAATCATCTGACAGAATGGATGTGGCCTATAATTCACTCTTGTGAGAAACGTATAACATCTATTGTAGATAAGTATCAGACAATTCCGGAAAATAAATTATTGCATAGAGCCTTAAATCAGTTAGCAAGAGAAAATCTGTTGTTGCAGAGTTCTGATTGGCCGTTTTTAATTACAACATGGCAGGCAAAAGATTATGCAACAGACAGGTTCAGAGAACATGTTGAAAGATTTGAATTTATTGCAGATATGATTGAAAGCGGTAATATTAACGATGAAGAATTAAAGAAAATTGAAAGTATAGATAATTGTTTTGCAGATATTGATTATAGAGTATATATGTCAATTGAAGATGGAATTATTCCACAGCAATCAAAAAAACTTGCGCCATTGTACGCAGATTAAGTTTATAATATTTTTTACAATTCATTTTGATAAGCCTTGGCATAGCCCAGGGCTTTTTATTTTCAGGAGCTTGCCGTAGTGTTTGCAAATAAGTCGTATAGGTTAGTACTGCCACTATTTACACTTATTTACAAAAAAATGAAATAAGGTCTTGCAAAATAAAATTCAGCATTTTATAATAATACTTGTCAAAGACGAAATGCAAGGGAGCGTAGCTCAGTTTGGTTAGAGCGCATGCCTGTCACGCATGAGGTCGCGAGTTCGAGCCTCGTCGTTCCCGCCATTTAAAAGATAAATCCAGTAAGCCTTTTTGGGAACTGGATTATTTTTTTATTTGCTAGTTTTTCTTTTTTGCTCACATTTTGCTCACATTTTTTGAAGGTTAAAAATTTTTCAAACTAACTGTTATTTTGCATTTATGTTTATTTGAGGAAAATGTTTTTTAAAATATTCAATGACGTTTGTCGAAACTTTAGGTTCGCAATGGACATATGGATTAAGTAATACTGATTGATCGTCCGATATTTGGAAAAATTGATGATAATCCGTTTTTATACGTTGTTCATATTTGGGTGCAAACTCTGCAAATCCCAGCCAGGGATCAATTATTAATACATCTTTCATTTTACTGAGTTTACCAAACTTAATTTCTTGTCCGTTTATAGGAAAAATTTGAATGGCATGATCTATTGCACTTCCGAGCTTTCCATCGGAGGTAGCTAGTATCATTTCTGCCTTTTGACTATTAAGCCCGTTTATCTTGGCAAGAAGGTAGTATAGTTTTGAGCGGTCTGAGCAGTTTGCAACTTTGTATTTTTTTATTTTGTCAACAAAAGTTATGTAAAATTTATCATCTCCAAATTTCATAAAATCTTTCCAGGATGGTTCTCTGACAAAATTGATTATTCGTTTTTCTATATTTTGTGCAAAAAGTTGAAATTTGGGAGTGGATTTTGTCGTGTTAAATTCACTAATTTGAGTTGACGAAATTGATGGAAATTCTGAATTTAGTAAACGGCAAATTTTTTCAGCTTCTTTTTTTGCAGCTTTTCTTGTGATATTCCCGGGATTTATTATATTAACCTTCATAGTTATTTAAAAACGCAATATAATATAAATTTGCTAAATATTTGTATTGTGTCTGAATTTTCTTATTAATAAGTTACAATTATTAATTAAGCTAGTATTTCGTCACAATCAGTAATTAAATATTTTTCAAAAGATTTATCTAAGGTGTTTTGTGTGGTGAAACCTTTTTTAAGCATTTTATCTATAGTAGAATTTGTTATCAAAACTTCATCTGTTGTACTGCTGTATGCTATGCTTGTTGGAGTTTTACCGTTTTTTATTTCAGAAAACGGGATATTTAACCTGTTTAAAAGCTCAGAGAATTTATTATATATATCAAGGCTTTTTTTATTGTTTTTTGAACCAACAAGAACAGCTTGCAGATTAGGTTGTTTAAGGTCAACGGAATCTCTGATAAATTGTAAAACCTGATTAAATGCATGATTAACCTCTAACGCTGGTGATAAGTGCATTAATAAAGCTTTTTGTCCGTCAGTTATTAAGCAGGCTGAACAATCACATATATTTCTTGTGTAAACGTCTTTGGCCAGGGCACTTTCTTTAATTGTCCAAGGATAGTTTACAGCGTTTTTTGAGTTTATTTTTTCTATAAATTTTGAAAACTCTTGTAAAGTTGCAGGTTTTATTCCCGAGGTAAAACTGATTTCCATTAGGTAAGATAATCCTTTCAATGTTTTTAACTCCAGTGAATATAAAAATTGCTATAATGTAAATGATTTTTAAGTAAAAAAAAGACCGTCTAAGCGGTCAATTTTGAAAATAAATATATCCTAATTCCTTAAATTGCTTTCCTTTGTATTCCTATATTCCAACGAGCTTAATTGTTTTATGCAATGAAGTTTGTACCAAATCTGTTTGCACCGTGGAAGAATGATTGTTTCATCATTTGAGTTAAAGTCTTTTTAATTACTCTTTTCTCATTTAATTCAACTTCTTTAATTGCTTTTGATGTATCTTTATATGCACTTGTAACTGCATCAGAAAATAACAGCATTGTAGCCA
>CABUAQ010000106.1 GCA_902489575.1 uncultured bacterium | reverse complement strand
AATAATATTATAATATTGTTATTTAGGGATTAGGACATAAAAAGGGATTTTACATGCTTGTAAATAAGATTATACCGGCTTATAGCAATTTACCATTTGAAAGAAAGCTTCGAGCAGATGAACAAAAAGATTATAAAAATAACGTAATAACTCCGGCTCTTGAGTACCTCGGAACAGAAGAGATTGCAATGATTCTTCATGGAACCTGTTATCCTGAAGCCCAAAAAGATATTGGTGTTGGTTCTCCATATGGCAAAGAAGCTGCGAGTCTTATACCATTTGAAATTCTGCATGGTTTTACTTCAAATCAGCTCGGGCCTGTTGGTGTCATCAGTGATGCTCAGCATATTTCACCGTATAAATCTACAGTTTCTACAAGAAACTATCTTTTTTTAGATTTGGAAGAATTGACAAAGGATAAATATGCTAATATTTTATCTGATAAAGTTATAGATTCAGTTTTCCAAAAATCATCTTCAAATAACCAAAATTATGCTTATTCACAATTTCCGGATGCGTTTGCTAACTACAGGTACTGTATGAAATTTGCTAACAAAAATTTTAAAGAAAAATTAAAAGAGGAGAATCCGGCGGCTTTGAATTTAAATGAGGAGTTTGAGGCATTTAAAAAAGAAAAAGGCAATGTAATTTTAAAAGAAGCTTTATTTGATATTCTTTCTAAAATGTATGGAACTTCTGATTTTACAAGGTGGGATGAACTTGATAAAAATCTTGTAGCACGTCTTAAAAATAATGATATTGAAGCTTTTTCCAGATTTAAAAAAGTTATTCATCGTTCGAGGGATGATTATGATGCATTTGTGTTTGGACAATTTTTGTTAGATAAACAAATAAAAGAAAATGCTGAATTAAGGAAAGAATTAGGTTTTAAATATATTAATGATTTATTGGTCGGGTTTTCTCCATCTGATGAGTGGGCGAATCAGGATTTATTTTTGAAAGATTATAGAATGGGTTGTCCTAATGGAGGGCAATATGGTCCTCAACTTTGGGATGTTCCTGTATTAGATCCAAATAAGTTGTTCAAATCGGAAGATGAACTTGGACCTGCGGGTCTCTATTTGAAGAAAAAACTTGATGATGCGTTAGAAAATTTTGATAATATAAGAATAGATCATGCTCTGGGGCTAATTGATCCGTATATTTATGACAAAAATTCTGTCTCAATTATTAACGGCAGAATTGATCTTGGCAGATTCAGGGCAAATAATATTTCAAATATGCCTAACATTGATCCTTATGGCAATTATAAAAAAGTTTTAAATAAAATAATTATTCCTACGCTAAAAGCTCATGGTGTAGAAAAAGACACTCCTGTTTGGGAAGATTTATGTACTGACACTCCTGTATTTAACCATATATATCACGAAGTTAATCATCTTCCCGGAATTACTCAGCTTGAATATATGAGGGCCGAAAACTCTCAGGATCCTGGGGATTGGGGCCTTGTCGGGTCTCATGATTCTGACCCTGCTTATAAAATGATTAAGAAAGACTGGGTGAAAAATCATGATGCCTGGAATATTTTTTACCTTGCAGGATTTTTGAATTCAAATCCTAAACGTGCTCAATATCGTGATGAGTTTTGCAAGAAAATAGAACAAGACGATAAATTACGTGTTAAAGCCAAATTTGCCGAGTTGTTTTTAACTTGTAAAAAAATTCAAATATCATTTGCTGATTTCTTTGGCATAGATAAAACTTATAATAAGGGTGGCGAAGAAAATGATACAAATTGGAGGCTCCGATTAAATCATGATTACGAAAATTCTTATTATGCAAATCTTGCAAGTGATAACCCTACAGCTTTAAATATGCCTGAAATTTTGAAAATGGCTGTTCAGGCGAAAGCGGATATGAATGCAGTCTACGAAGCTCACAAAACCGGTGATGAGAGTGTTCTAAGCCGTAAAGATAAGCGCGCGGAAGAAATTATTAGGAATTTAGATAAATATGAAAAAATTTTGAAAGAATAATTTTATCTGAATAAAGTTTGGTTTTAGCGGTTTAGATGCTCTTTCAACAAGAAAAATATTTTTTCTTGACAAGTAGATAAATCTATGCAAAGATAATTGCACATGAAGAATATGCAACTATTAGAGTTATCGGGTATGAATGGAATGTTTTATATTGATAGTTTCCCTTATGAGATAGAGTTAACGGCACGAGTTTGTCATGAAAATGCAAAACTGTTATTAGAATCGGTAACAAATGAAGTTACAATTGATGAATTTACTGTTTTAGATACGTTGATTGCAAGGCCTAATTTATCGCAAGCTGATTTATCAAGGCTTATTTTAAAGGGGAAAGCTCATACCGGGCGATTTTTAATGTCTTTGGAAGAAAAGGGTTTTATCACCCGCCGGGTAGTAGAGCGCGGCGGTAAACTCATTAAAGTTTCGGATGTTACTGATAAAGGATATAAGTTGTATACCAGTATTGTAGAAGATTTCCGTCCTTCTGTCGAGAAATTTGAAAAAGTTATATCAGAAGAGGAAATATATAAAATTACTGAAAATTTAAGAAAGTTGCGTGTGGCAATTGAAAATATAAGCAAAATAGTATTTGAATAGAATTATGCATATAAAATGAGTGAAGCAATTGAAAAACAAGAAATATTGGATCCTGATGAATGGAAGCCGTCTAAAAATCCGTGGTTATTGTCGATACCCCTTATGGCAGCAGTTTTTATGTATGCCCTGGATGAAACTATTTCAAATGTAGCTTTGCCTTACATGGCCGGTTCATTTTCTTGCAGTCATAATGAAGCCACATGGGTTATTACATTTTACTTAATTGCCAGTGGAATTATAATTCCTGCGGTTGATTTTTTGTGTAAATTGTTTGGGCGTAAGAATTTCTTTTTACTCAGTATTATAGTTTTTACTATTGCATCTTTTTTATGCGGGGTATCAAATTCTTTGATTGCGATGGTTTTATCAAGATTTATGCAGGGACTTGGCGGAGGAGCTATATTACCTTTATCTCAGGCAATTATGATGGAAAGTTTTCCTAAAGAACAGCGTCCGCAGGCTATGGCATTATTTGGATTAGGGGTTGTGTTTGCTCCGATTATTGGACCTGCTGTCGGCGGTTGGATTACTGAAAATTGGTCGTGGCCGTATATCTATTACATTAATATACCTATAGGTTTTTTTGTTCTTGCAGCTGCGAAAGAGTTGCTGGAAGAACCGCCTTATGCAAAAAGACAAAAGGGTGTGAAAGTTGATGCTGTGGGATTTTCTTTGCTGGCAGTTTGGCTTGTTTGTTTGCAAATTGTTCTTGATAAAGGTAATGATGCTGATTGGTTTGGTTCAACCTGGATTTGTTGGATGACTGCTGTATCTTGTATTGCAGGTATATTGTTTTTTATTTCTCAGATACGCGGAAAAAATCCGCTTGTTGACTTATCAATAATGAAAGATAAAAACTTTTTTGTAGGGACTGCAATACAGATAATTCTTATGGGTGTTATGATGGCCTCCAGTGCGATTTTACCGTCAATGTTACAACGAATGATGGGATATACTTCATTTCTAAGCGGAATTTCTATGGTTCCCAGAGGCGCAGGTTGTCTTGCAGCTACAATATTTAGTGCTCTGTTTATTACCAAACTCGGGGAGCGAAAGATGGTTTTTGCCGGACTTGTAATTCTTGGTATCGGGGGTTTGGCATTTGGTGAAATTAATTTACAGATTTCTTTGATGAATATTGCTATCCCGAATTTCTTGTTTGGATTGGGAATGATTATGGCGATGGTTCCGCTAATAGAACTTTCTTGCAGAACTCTTAGAAATGATCAGTTGACAAATGCTTCAGGTCTTCAAAACTTATTAAAAAATGTTGGTGCTGCGGTCGGAACTTCACTTGTGACAACTTGTATTTCAAGATTTGCTCAAGTCCATCAAAATATGATGGTAGGACATTTGTCAGAATTAAATTCTGCTTACATTGAAAGAGCACAGTATTACACCAAAGCATTTATCGGAACAACTGATTTAAGCTCAGCAATGTATACTGCAAAAGGATTACTCTATAACCAGTTAATTCAACAGTCAACACTGTGGGCATATATTGATACCTTCAGACTGTTCGGGCTTGCTTGTATAATGATTGCCCCATTGGTGTTATTGATGAAACGCAAAAACTTATAAATTCCCAATTTATGGTTAAAGCGGAGGAAAATTTTCCTCCGCTTTTTTTTATTAGTTTAACATTATTTATTATATGCTTCAAAGAGTTCTGTTAAAAGCTCTTGACCTTTAAGCATTGTTTTATAGTCTACATATTCTTTCGCCGAGTGCATATTACAAACGGTTGCTAAACCTATCAGGTAAGGGGAGAACGTTTCGCCTTTTGCGTTTTGTTTGTTTGCATAAATGTGAGTTTCAGCACCTGCGTGGAATGATGAAATTTCAGGTTCTACCCCTATTTTTTTTGCTGCTGTTTCAAACAAAATCGGAAGATATTCATCTTCATTTTTTTCAAACATAGGCATTTTTTCAGTAAATGTGATTTCTGCTTTTGCAATGGCTGCATATTCTTTATTAAATGCGTCGACATTTTCCTGCATTAACGCAATCAATTCATTTTCCTTGTCTTTTCTGGAACTTCTTATTGAATAGGTTGCGTGGGCATTTGTATTAATTACATTTGTCACTTCAGGGTTTCCTGCGATAATTCCACCAAGGTTGCAAGATGTAATTACCTGACCATTTTCAGAATAAAACACTCCTTGTGGCATATCTGAAATTAAATCTGCAATGAGTTTTGCCGCATTTTCTCTTGTTTTATCAGCAATATCATTTCCGGAGTGTCCGCCTTTTGGTGCGCTGATTTTCAAATCTACAAGAACGTAGCTTGCACCTGATATAAGACATTGACCTAAAGCATCGCTGTCAAGTACCAGAACGTATTTTGACTGTAATCTTGAAAAATCAGCATTTTTAATTCCTGTCATTCCTGATTCTTCATCTCTTGTGAAAAGAATTTCTAATCCGCCGTGTTTCAGGTCAGAACGTTTGTTTAATCCTTTTGCAAAGAATAGAGCGTTGGCTATTCCCGCTTTATCATCTGCTCCAAGGGTTCTGTTGTTTGCTTTTATCAAATCTCCGTCTAGTGTTGTAATTATAGGGGAATCATCTCCAATAACGTCCATATGGGATGATAGCAACACACAATCTTTTGTATTGTCGGTAGCATCAACTTTTATATATACATTATTGTAATTGTCTGTTTCGCATTTTAAATTATTTTCTTTGCAATAGTTGATAATCCATTCAATAACTTTTTCTTCTTTAAGGGATGGTGAAGGAATTTCTGCTAATGTGCAAAACAAATTGATTAATTCATTTTCTTT
>CABUAQ010000105.1 GCA_902489575.1 uncultured bacterium | reverse complement strand
AATTTTTCTTATTTTTTTTGTAATTTGTATTTTTTCATCATACGTTGTTTTTTTAAAGTATAAATCGTATGGGAATATATCGATTGCTAAATTATTTAAGTATTTATGCTTAATTTTTACAAAACATCTGTTTTTACCGTTATTATTAAATTCCAGATAGAGGTCTTCATATCCGGGGATTCCGTCTTTGAAAAGTTCGATAAATTTTTCATAATCACTTCTAAGCATTCCAAAATCAACATCATCATCCCAAGGGATAAATCCCTTGTGTCGGATTGCTCCAAGAAGATTCCCAAAATCAAGCCAGTATTCAAGTCCGTTTTCCCTGCATAGTCCATCAAAAATTTTCATCATTTTGAGGTCTGCCAGTTGAATTTTTCTAAGTGTTCCTTCAGCAGAAGGGAGATTTTCTATGGAACAATTACTGTTTAAATATACTTGTTTTTGTTCAATGGCGCGTGTTTTTGTCTTTCTTATTCTTACCCCTAGAATATTAACAATAATATAACTAGAACTTTCTGTATCTATTGAAAAAACTTTTTTAAATATATCTTTTATCAAAACAGGTTCCTATTTAGTATAGTATTTATTATCTAATATTACATTAAGGGAGTTTAAAAGTAAACTATAGAAAAATTAAGTAAACAAAGCTTAAATATTTTTTTAAGCTTGATTTTATCTGTTAAATAGTATATAATAGATTACTGTAACCAGTATTTAAGAGGTAGACTTTTATGGCAGAAAAAATCACTATTCGTTCAGACAGAGACACAGATTACAAATTTATGTACAAAGGCGAAGAGGTTGTTCTTGGTGCCGGTAAAATTATTGGTATTGCCGATGGCTTGGAACATGTTGTTCTGCCAACGTGTGCTATGAAAATTATGAATAACTTAATTGTTATTAAAGATGATGTAAAAAAATAAGCTTACATAATAAAAGTAAAATTTTTTAAAGACCAAAGTACTTTGGTCTTTTATTTTTTGTGAAAAATCATACAAATGCTTTATTATTAATTTTGTTTACTTTGGTATAATCTAGCTATGTTAGATATATCATCACCGGTAATATATATTCCTACAGTATTTTTAACGTTAGTTGCAATTTTTGTATCTGTCTTATACAAAGATGCAAAAAACAACACGCATGAACATACAAAAGATTTACCTTATTATGATGAAATTACACTTTCTATGAATTATGTCAGTAGAAATATATTAGAAGACGGCAAATTTGTTTATCGTAAAAACGTTAATTCTGATATTGAATATGATAATTCCACATATAACTCACTTCGCCATGCCGGAGTTTTGTATTCAATGTATATGTATGAAAAATACGGACTGGAAAAAAAATACAAAGAAGACAGAATAAAAGCTTCTAAGTATTTTGTTGAAAGATACCTTGAAAAACTTGGTGATGGCAGATGTGTTATAAAATCATTACCGGAAGAAGAAAATATAAATTTCCCGATTGCAAAGTCAGGGGCTGCAGGAGTTGCACTTTGTGCATTATCTAATTTATATAAAGATAAGGAAATAGCACTTGATGTTCTTCGCGGTCTTGGTGAATTTATATTGTCGCTTCAAAATGAAGAGGGTAATGTTTATGCATATTATGATATGAAGTCCAAATCAGTTAATACCGAAGCTGAAGCACCGTTTTATCCCGGGGAAGCCGCAGCAGGGTTAATGTATTTATATGAAGTTGATGAGCAGGAAAAATGGCTTGATGCTGCAAAGAAAATTGTTTTGTATCTTGCACAATCAAGAAAAAAACTGGAATTTGATATTCCGTTTGATCATTGGTCTGTTTTGGCTATAGAAAAGTTATTTAAAGGTGATTATGTGACAGCAGAGGAACGTATTGCATTAAGGAATTATGCAGAACAAATGGCAATACCCACACTAAGTTCTCAAATAACAAATTCTAATAACAGTTACTATGGTGCATTTAAAGATAATATAAGACCTTGCAGTCTTGGAACGATTATGGAAGGTCTTTGCTCAATTTATTTTTGTACAGATAGTGACAGTTTAAAACAAATTATATTAAAAGCGCTATCTATAGGGTGTATATTTTTATCAAAAGTTCAAGTTAAAACAGGTGAACAGGCAGGCGGTTTGCCAAATTCTGCCAACTGGGTCAGACCTGGTGTTACTCCGGCTGCAAGTATTATAAGAATTGATAATATTCAACATGTTGTGCTTGGCTGGCTTAAATTTCAAAATATTCTTAAAATTACCGGAAACTATTAAAATATATTGGATTGAGTAATATTGTGCAAGACAGTATTATTTCTACCGGAGTTTTTTGCTTGATATAGAGCTTCATCTGTATTTTTTAAAAGATCCTCTTTAGAAGCTATTTCTGATGTTAACTGGCATGCTCCAATACTTACAGTTATATTTATTTGTTGGTTTTGATAATTTAAATCAAGGGTTTGAACGGTTTTTCTGAATCTTTCAAGCGGAATAATGGATTGTTTAATACTTGTTTCAGTCAGTATTACCACAAACTCTTCTCCGCCAATACGGAAAACTGTATCTGTTTTTCTAAACGTTTGTAGCGCAGCATTTGAAACCTGTTTTAGAATATAATCTCCGCATTGATGACCGTAAGTATCGTTAACGTGTTTGAAATGGTCGATATCGAACATAACAACAGTGAGTTTATTATCGTACCTTTTTGCCCTAAGAAATTCTTTTTCAAAAGTTGTTTCAAAACATCTTCTGTTTGATAGTCCGGTTAATTCATCTGTCATTGACAGATATTTTGTTCTTGTGTATATAAAATTGATCTGCTTAATAACTTCAAGTTTGTTTTCTTCCGGAATATCAAAATTATTTATAACGTTTTGAATGTTTTGCTGGATTTCATCTAGCACATAGTCAGGGATGTCAAAAGACATTTCTTCTAAATCTTCAACCATAAAGCTCCTCTTTTAAAGATAAGTTTAGCACAAAGTGTTTCTCTCTTGGTAATATAATCGACAGAATTTGTAAAAACTTTAATCGGTTTACAATTTGTTTACAAAGAAAATTTTGCAATAAAAATAGCCGCATCAACGGCTTTTTCGGTAAAAGGTTAGTGTGTAGGAGAAAATAAAGAAAAAGAAAATGGTTTGTGTACATGATATATATTCCCTATTTTTTCTAAAAAGTAACATGTGGCGTAAAAACTTTTACAATTCTTAATGTTTTTATAAAATTAAGAGTTTTTAGAACATAAACAGGTCTAAAATTTGCATTATTGATTTTTTTTCAGTAGAATATTATTACAAATGTAAGGGGATACAATGAGAATAGAGGCCAAGAATTTAGTTAAAATATACGGCGATAGAAGTGTTGTAAATGATGTTTCTTTCAGTATAAATAAAGGTGAAGTAGTTTGTCTTTTAGGACCGAACGGAGCCGGAAAAACTACAACATTTTATATGGTTGTTGGTTTAGTTAAACCAAATAAAGGCAGTATTACACTTGATGGTGAAGAAATTTCATCCTGGCCGATGCATGTCAGAGCACGTTCAGGTGTTGGTTATCTTCCGCAAGAAGCTTCAAGTTTTAGAAGCTTGTCTGTTGAAGATAATATTAAACTTGTTCTTCAAATGAATGATAAGTTAACTGAATGCGAAAAGAAAAAGAAACTTGAAGAATTATTGGCAGAATTCGGGGTAGCAAGGCTTAGGACAGCATCTGCTATTTCGTTGTCAGGTGGGGAAAGACGTCGTGTTGAGCTAGCAAGAGCTTTGGCTGCAAGTCCTGATTTTATTCTTCTTGATGAACCGTTTACAGGTATTGACCCGATTGCTATTGGCGAAATTAAAGATAATATTAGAAAGTTGTCTGAAGATAAAGGTTTAGGAGTATTGATTACCGACCACAACCCAAAAGCAACTCTTTCTATTACCGATAGGGCTTACGTAATTTTTGATGGTAAAATTAAAATTCAGGGCCGGAGTGAAGAGGTTGCGGTTAACCCTGTTGCTAAAGAATTCTATTTAGGAAAGGACTTCTCATTATAATGAGTTTTAAAATCCCGCAGATAACCATATATGACAGATACATGTTTAAGCAGGTGACGTTGGCATCATTAGTTGCTATTCTGCTGTTTACAATTGTTTGGATTGCTCCTGAAATTTTACTCAATACAATAAAAGGAGCATTAGCCGGAGAATATGGTTTAAAAACAGCTGTATTGATGCTTTTTTATGAATTGCCGAAAATTCTTGATAAAGCGTTCCCTGTAGGTTTGCTGCTTGGAACATTATTTACTTTTGATAAAATGAGTAAGGATTCTGAAATAACTATCTTTAGAGCTGTTGGAATGTCTTTCCCTCGCATTATTGCACCCGTTATTGTTTTGAGTGTTATTTTTACTTTTTTATGTTTTTTTACAGGTGACAAAGGTACCCCCATGGCTGCACAGAAGATGAGAGCAATAAGAGGTTCTGTTCGCTCTGCCCAATATATTTATACTCAAAAAGATAAAACAGGTCACCCGCTGCTTGCTGTTATTGTTTCAAAATCTTATGATCGAAAGCTTCAAAACGTTATTGTTCTTGATTTTTCAAGTAAAGTGTATCAAGATGTACATCAGTTGTCTAATATCTATTCTGCAAAATCCGGATATGCTTATGATGATTATTGGGAACTTAGTGATGTGTCAAATTATAGAATATCTAACGACGGTGTTTATTTTGATATAAGAACTCTTCCCAAATTGAGAATTTTAGATGGAGAGTCTGCCGCAAATGCTTTAACTCTTATGATTTATTCTACAATGAAGGAACGTGATATTACTAATAAAGATCTTAGAAATTATGTGAAATTATTAAAAAGTGAAAATTTGTCGGAAGAATATCATTATACGTTGAATAAATATTTACAAAGATTTTTTCACCCGCTTGTTTGTATATTGTTAGCTATTTTAGGATGTTTGTTGGGTTTTTCGAAACCTAGAGAACAAAGACTGGTTGGGTTTACAATTGCTGTTGGTTGTATTTTTGTTTACTATATTACTCTGCCATTTTTTGATTTACTGGCAGAAAAAGAAATCTTATCACCATATATTACTGCGACATTTCCGTTAATTGCTTTTTCTCTTGCTATTTGCGGTTTTTACAAATCAAAGGATCTATAATATGAAATTTTTGAAAATATTTTTATGTTTAATAATCTGTTCTATTTTTACAATGACTCCCGCTTTAGCTGTTGGAGATATTTCCGTTGATAAAGACAACGGAATTTATCATATTGTTTTAAAAGGGGAAAAAATTAAAAAGAAAATTAAATTTGTAGTGTCAGAAGACCTTGTTACAAATAGAGAAGCTCATGTAAAAGGCAGAGCAACCTTAACTGTTAATGCCGGATATTTTGATCCGAAAAATGGTAAAACTATTTCTTATGTTGTGACAGACAGAATGAC
>CABUAQ010000104.1 GCA_902489575.1 uncultured bacterium | reverse complement strand
TTGCGGGGAGGATGAAATCCGACACAGCAATCCGGTCGTTAATCTTTTATCCTTTCCAAAATGTAACAACGTCAATAGAGTTTATAATAGATGGCAAAAATTGGTGGCATTTACTTTATCTGAAGTTCTTATTACTTTAGGTATTATTGGGGTTGTTTCTGCATTAACTATACCGATATTGATATCGAAGTATCATGAAATCCAATATCGGGTTACTTATAAAAAAACTTATAGCTCATTGAATCAGCTTATGAAGTACTTACAAGAGGATGATGAGATTGATTTATCTCTTGGTGCAACGAATGTTGATTGGGGACAGGTTAGTTCTCAAATAGCAGTAATTTTTAAGTACATGTCAAATTACTATAATGCGAAAACTACGTGTTTTGATGGAAATGTCGAGAAATGCTGGGTTTGTGACAATGGTGAAGCGGGATATATATATAATGGAGCACCTGATTGGTTAGGGTGTAATAGAAGTAGTTATGCATTTATTGATGCTTCCGGAGTTGCTTATTATTTATATAGTCCAAATGAATACCCGATCTTGATTGATGTTAACGGTTCAGGAAAACCAAATCAACTCGGGCGGGATAGATTTGTGATGTTTTTTGCTAACAGTCTTGAACCAAATAATCGTTATCCGGATTCAGTGGATTCAGTTTTGCCATTGGAAGATATAATAAGCAAAGGTCGCTGGTGTCCTCAGGGAAATTGTTTATACAAAACCTGGATAAGAAACAGTCATTAGGTTCATAAAATGAACTCTTGAATTTAAAGCATGTTCTTGTTAAACTTCTCTTTGCATATAGACTAGAAAGAAGGGATACAAAATGGCTAAAAGAGTTTTGTTATGTATAATGGATGGCTGGGGAATTTCAACCGGCTCTGAAAAATATGATGCTACAAAATTGGCTCATCCTGTTAATGTGCCAAAGTTAGAACGTGAAGAAAAATTTATTAAAATTAAGGCGGATGGTGAAAATGTAGGTTTGCCTGAAGGGCAAATGGGTAATTCTGAAGTCGGCCACCTTAATTTGGGTGCAGGCAGAATTGTTTATCAGGATTTGTCTAAAATTAATAATGCAATTAAAGACGGATCATTTTTTAAAAATGAAAGATTTTTGGCTGCAATTGAGCATGCAAAAAAGAATGATTCCGCATTACATATATATGGACTTGTTTCTACAGGCGGCGTTCACTCATCTTTAGATCATTTGTTGGCCTTAATTAAAATGGCTGCAGATCACGGATTAACTAAGGTATATGTGCATGCGTTTTTAGATGGTCGTGACACTCCTCCGTCAAGTGCTTGTGAATATTTGCAAGTAGTTGAAGATGAACTTAAAAAATACAATCTTCCTCCTGTAGCAACTGTTATTGGTCGTTACTATATAATGGACAGAGATAACCGTTGGGATAGAGTCGAAAAAGGTTATAATGCATTATTATTAGGCGAAGGTGAACATGCGTCTTCTGCAATTGAAGGTGTTAAAGCTTCTTACGCTAAGGGGGAAACTGATGAATTTGTTCTTCCGACTGTTATCGGTGGTAAAGAATCAAGAATTCATGATAATGATTCTATAATTTTCTTTAACTATCGTCCTGATAGAGCCAGAGAAATTACTAAAGCTGTTAACTTCGCAGATTTCGACGGATTTGAAAGAAAGAAAGTTTTGAAAAATATCTTGTACACAACAATGACAAGTTATGAAGCAACTTTCACATTCCCTGTTGCTTTCCCTAAAGAAAAGCTTGTGAATATTTTAGGTGATGTTTTGGAAGCTAACGGTATTAATCAGTTTAGAACTGCTGAAACCGAAAAATATGCCCATGTTACATTCTTCTTTAACGGAGGTATTGATGAGCCGCAGCCTCACGAAACTCGTGTACTTGTAGCTTCTCCAAAAGTCGCAACATACGATATGCAGCCTGAAATGAGCGCTATAGAAGTTTGTGATAATGTATTGAAAGCGATTGATGATGTAAAATATCAATTTATTCTTGTAAACTTTGCAAATCCTGATATGGTTGGTCATACGGGCGTTATTGATGCAGCAACAAAGGCTTGTCATGTCGTTGATGAATGTGTTGGTAAAATCGCTGAGGCTTGTAAGCAAAACGATATTGTAATGCTTTTGACTGCCGATCACGGGAATGCAGAGGTTATGGTTGATGAGGCAACGGGTGAACCTGAAACTGCGCATACTACCAATGAGGTGCCGTTTGTGCTGATTAATGCTCCGAAAGGTACAGAACTTAGAGAGGGCGGTGCTTTATGTGATGTTGCCCCAACTGTGCTGCAATTGTTTGGTATAGAACAGCCTAAAGAAATGACAGGCAAATCATTGATTAAGTAAACATTTTCGTCATCCTTTATGTTTTTCTAAAGGGTGACGAAACTTTTATAAGGAATATTATGGGTAACAGAATAGAAGATTTGGATATTGATTTTTCGTTTAAAAAGAATAATGTTGATGAATTGTTTTTTAATTTGAGTGAAAATCCCGAGCATTTTAAAAATAAGGATTTTCGCTATACGTTAAGCATGATTTATCAAATAATAGAAGACGAATTTGCAGGAGTGTTTTTGAGTCCTAATGCTCCGACTCGTAATACTCACTTCTATTTGATTAATAAAAACGGTAAAGGTCCTCACGGTGGTTTGTCGTTTTTTGTTACTCCAACTAATAATTTCCAATATTATTTAAAATCAAAAGGCTCGCTTTTTAGATTTAAGTCTGAAGTTCTTGGCGATAAAGTCGGTTATTTTATGGCCTGGGATTTAGTTATGGATTATTTTGGCGGATTTGGTAATGTCGTTGATCTGGCTGATTTAACTCCAACATTTGTTTATTTGAACAAATTAACTTATTTTGTAATGAAGTTGATTGAAAAATTATACTTTATTCCGACTGTTAAACGCTATGGACAAATGTTTCGTATCGTTTATGAGCCTATTATCAATAATCAAAAAATGGCACGTATTATAAACCAGTTTGAAGAATGTATGCCTGATGATTTGTTTATTGAAGGTGAAAAACCAAAGGATTTTGTGTATGAATTTATTTATACATATTTGAACTATGTTATTTATAAATTCTTAGGGATAAAAATGTATAGATTTAAAGATGTTAAATCAGGGACATACTTGCTCAAAGATCTTGAACAAAGAGCTGTGTTAAAAGGAAAGGACATTGCCGAGAGTTTTGCACAGTGGTTTGATGAGCTGTATCTTGGCAAATACGATGTTATTCCATTTTTCAAAATTGAAAAAGTTGAGGATGAGTTATTCAGGCTTAAAGTTCATATCAAAAACAGAAAAACTGATGAAAGTGTTTTAATTGATAAACTATATACTGATGAAGAGGTGTTTGGGGCTAAAGCTTCTGATATTTCAAGAATTGTTGAAAAACAGCTTAACTATGCACTTCGCTATATGCCAGAACTTGAGGATTTGTTTGAAGATGAAGATAAACTTTATCTTGATTTGAATTTGAATGAAGTTTATAAGATTATTACCCAGACTGCTTATTATCTGCAAAAGGCCCAGATTGAGGTTATTTTGCCTGAGGAACTTGTTAATATTGTTATTCCAAGAGCCTCAATTAACGCAAAAGTTAAAGAATCAAGATCCGGTGATCTTGCGGATTTGATAAATAATAATACATCATCTTCAAAAATTTCGCTTGATGATATTTTGGAATTTTCTTATGAAATTGCAATTGGTAATGAAAAAATTTCGCTTGAAGAATATAAAAAACTTCTTGAAAATAATAACGGACTTATTAAATATAAAAACAAATATGTTCTTATTGATCAGGAAGAAAGTAAGAAGATTTTTGAACAAATTGCAAAATCTAATCTTAAATCTATGTCAAGGATGGAGCTTATCCATGCTTCATTATCAGGGCAATTGGACCAATATGATTTTGATTATGATGCAGCGTTTGCAAGGGTGCTCTCCGATTTTACAAAACCTGTTGATATGACAATCCCAAAAGATTTGAACGGCGAGCTACGGCCTTATCAGGAAATCGGTTTGAAGTGGTTGTGGACGAATGTTTCAAAAGGTTTTGGAGCTTGTATGGCAGATGATATGGGGCTGGGAAAAACTATTCAGGTTATCAGTTTAATTTTGAAAATGAAAGAAGAAGGCAAGCTTAAAAAGCCTGTTCTTGTAATTTGTCCAACAACTCTGATGGGTAATTGGATGAAAGAATTACAATTGTTTGCCCCAAATATTGACGCAACCATTTATCACGGAGCAGACAGACAGCTTGATGTTAACCATGATGTTATTTTAACAACTTATGCGATTATGAGGATTGATGTTGAAGAACTCAAAAAGCATGTCTGGGGCATGATTATTGTTGATGAAGCTCAAAATATTAAAAATCCGGATACTGCACAAACTCTTGCTATCAAGATGTTAAAATCTGATGTAAAAATTGCTATGACA
The DNA here is from genome assembly GCA_902489575.1 of uncultured bacterium. Taxonomy (GTDB): domain Bacteria; phylum Cyanobacteriota; class Vampirovibrionia; order Gastranaerophilales; family Gastranaerophilaceae; genus Zag111. The sequence continues at coordinate 1,032 of CABUAQ010000104.1, read as the reverse complement.
GGTACTCCTGTTGAAAATAGATTAACTGAATTATGGAGTATTTTTGACTTTATTAATAAGGGTTACCTTGGTTCATTGAGAGAGTTTCAAAAGAGTTATGCAATTCCTATTGAACGTTTTAAAGAACATTCAAGGGCTAACAAATTAAAAATGTCTATTTCTCCGTTTGTTCTAAGACGTTTGAAAACTGATAAACATGTAATTTCAGATCTTCCTGAAAAAATGGTTCTTAATGAGTACTGTTACCTGTCAAAAGCTCAAGCTGTACTGTACGAAAAAACACTTAATGAAATGATGACAAAAATCAGCGGATTTACAGGAGTTAATAGACGTGGCAATATCTTCAAGCTTATTACTGCGTTGAAACAGATTTGTAATCATCCATATCAATTCTTGAAATCCGGTGAAATGGGCAGAGAAATGTCAGGTAAGATGGAAAAATGTATTGACCTTGTTCAAAATATAATTGATAACGATGAAAAAACACTTATCTTTACTCAATATAAGGAAATGGGAGATATATTATGTAAGGTGATTTCGCAAGAATGTAATACTGAGCCGTTGTTCTTCCACGGAAGTCTTACTGTTCCGCAAAGAGAAGAACTTATTGAACGTTTCCAAACAGATAAAGAGTCAAAGGTAATGATTTTATCATTAAAAGCAGGTGGTACAGGTTTGAACCTTACAAGTGCAACAAATGTTATTCACTATGATTTGTGGTGGAACCCTGCGGTTGAGGATCAGGCAACAGACAGAACGTATCGTATAGGGCAGGATAAGAATGTAATGGTTCACAGAATGATTACGCTCGGAACTTTCGAAGAAAAGATTGATGAAATGTTGAAATCTAAAAAAGAACTTGCGGATCTTGCAGTTTACGAAGGTGAAAAGATTATTACAGAACTGTCTGATGAAGAAATTTATGAAATATTTACTTTGTCTGCGTAATATAGTATAATACATCCAGAAAGGGAATTTTGATTATGTTGAAACTCAAGTATAATAGGAAAATCGGGGGGGGTAACCTTTTAA
>CABUAQ010000103.1 GCA_902489575.1 uncultured bacterium | reverse complement strand
CTTTTTTCAGATTACAAATCGGATAACAGTGAAGTTATTATGAAGTTATTTGATGAGAAAATAGATTCAGTATTAAAGCGATATAAGGGGAATTTTAATATACTTGTTTTTGATGAAGAAAGTAAGTCTTATCCGTTCCAATATGATAAAGATGCATATAGGGATTTGAGAGTTTATTGCAAGCATTTCTGTTTGGTCGATCCTTCGAGAAAAACTATTTTTATTTTCAAAAGAATTTCTAATACGGAGATTGAAGCCTTGGAAGCCGTTTTTCAGCAATATGACAGATTACTGAAAATTTAATTATTTATTATTGTAAAGTTGTTTCCTAAACCTTGGGTTTTGGCTTCTGTTTATTTTATACTATATCTGATAGATACTTTATGGGGTTATTTATGAAAAAATTAAAAATATTTGGTTATGTTATATTATCACTGGTTTTGATTGTATATATTTCTTTTTTGGTGATTGCCCCAAGAGTTGTCAATATTGATAAATATAAACCCGAAATTCAAAAACTTGTTAAAGATAGTACAGGTTTGGTGCTCGACTATGACAAGATTGATATTATTACAAGTCCGCTATTGGAAGCTGGTATAAAAACTAAAGATATCCGTTTAAAATTACCTGATGGCAGTGTTTTGTTCAGTGCAGAGTCATTTAAAGGAAAAGTTTTTTTACCAAGTTTATTGGGATTATCTATCCGTGTCAGCTGTGCAGAGCTTGAGTCTCCGCATTTGAATATTGAGATTGTAAATGGTGAAAATTTTAAGGCTGCAAAAGTTTATGAGGATTTAGTCAACAAGAAACGCCGGGAACGCAGGTTAAGACCGTCAAAGTTTGCTATAGAAAAAGCTCAGCAGTCATATTTTGATGTCTCAAAGATTAAGGTCTTTGTTCCCAATCTCAGGTTAAAAAATTATAAAGCTGATATATGTGATTTAAAAACTTCTCATAATCTTACTCTGAAGGGTGAGGATTTGCTATTAGGATACTATAATGGTAAATTTGCCAAATTGAAGACAGAAGCAGAGTTTTTGAGTGATAGTGCTAAAAACATTACGCTTAATGTTGATTTGGATACATATATTCCTAAATTTACGCCACAAGAACAGGAAGAAGATGACGAGGCTGTATTTGCGCTTCCATTTATTAATCCGGTCGTGGTATATAGAGATTATAACCTAAAATCAAATATTGATACAAAGTTAAAAATAAGGAATAGTGAAGAAGATAATAAAATTTGGGCAAAAGGCTATTTAAATATTGATAGGACAACGGTCACAATGTCTGGACTACAGCTTCCGGAATCATTTTTTAGTCTGAAAGCCATGGGAAATGCGGTAGAATTTGATACTAATTTTTATGTAACGGATAAAGAGTATTTAAACTTTTTTGGGGCTGTTAATTATGGCAAGAAACCGTATGTCGATTTTTCATTAAAATCTCCTCAGGTACATTTTGCAAACTTTTTAAAGATTACAAAGGCATATCTGGATACAATACATATAAGAAATGATATTGAACATATGAGTGCAAGTGGATATTTATTATCTAATTTCCATGTAAAAACTGATTTTTCACAAATTGAATCCAACGGTAAATTTATTATAAGAGAGGGGAATATTTTTGTCCGTAATATTGGTTTATTATTCAATAATATTAACGCAAATGTTTTATTTGATGATAATGTGTTCAAAATTGAAGACGCCCATGTTCTTATAAATAAAAGGCCGTTATATTTATCCGGAAAAATTGATTCAAATTCTATAGCAAATGTAAATATAACTGCGGATAGAATTCCTGTTCCGGAATTGTATCTGGCATTTGCACCAAGAGATATCAAACACCGGTATTTGCTAAAATCAGGATATTTAACCCTTGCAACAAAGGTTACCGGTGAAATTAAAGATATTGCTGCTATGTTTAAAGTTGATTTGGAAAACCTTGTTCTGTCAGATAGAGTTGGAAATTTTATTATTTCTAATGATTTGTTCCGGCTTGGGGTTGCAAATATTGCAGGTGATATTCACGGCAAATTAAAAAATGAAGGATTTAGGTTTAATATACCTTCTACCGGTTCTGTCATATTTAATAATTTACTTATTGCTGATATCAACAACGACCGAATTCTTTTTGATAAATCAAATATTGGTTTAAATAGGAAGTCAATTGTTGTGTTGAGTGGTAAAATAAGTGATTATATCTCAAATCCTGATGTAAAATTCATTTTAGATGGTGTATTGGCAGATTCTGATTTGAAAATTCTTGCAGGTGAACAGTTAACTCCATATCTGGATTCTCGCGGGGCTATTCCTATAAAAGTGGATTTTAATTCAAAAGGTAAAAAGATGAAGTTGCTTGCCCAGTTGAAATCTGACCCGGGTTCTTATATTACTCCGGTAAGTATTAATGATTTTGTGGGTAAACAGTTATTGGTGCAGTTTTTAGCTGAGAAAACCGGAGATACTTTAAATATTTATAAAACAGGTTTGTATCTTAGAAAGGCAAATTCCTACTTTGGTGATAATTTGCGCAGGAATATTTTAAATGCCCGTCAGGTTGTAGGGATTAGGGCTATGGTTTCAAATTTGAGTACTGATCCTTTTATAAACTTGTTTAAGGTTATTATTCCTAAGGAGTTAAGCGGTTCGATTTGTGCGTTTAAAAATTCAAGATTTAACGCAGGCGGGCAGTTATCAATGTATGGCCGGATGGACGCTCCTCACATAAATGGTACTTTTAATGTCAGAAATTTAAATATCCCTGAATTATTGACTTCAGTAAGGCATGTGTTGATAAGTTTAGGCTCAAATGATGTTAGGATAAATCTTTATGACATTAATGCCAACGGTTCGGATTTCAATGTGAATATTTATTCAACCTGGGATCAGTTTTTCAATAAGAGATTGGGTGACATAAAAGTTATGTCTCGGAACATTAACCTAGACAGGTTGATGCAAGTGTCTGACGCAGTTGCTAAAAATCTTCCTTCTCCGGCAGAGCGGGTTGCTTCTACTCAATTGGCTGATGTCCCTGTTGAAATTCTGAGGGGCTCAATTAATTTACGCAGGATTACTACAGGCAATATTCTTGTAAGGAATACTACAGGGCGTATTTCGTTGTTTAATAATATTTTGTATGTAAATAACTTAAGAACAATACCTATGGAAGGTATTGTAATTGGCGATGCTTCAGTTAATTTAGTATCAACACTTGTTAATGCAAAGCTTCGCGGACGGGAATTTGATGTTGCAAAAGTGATGCTTGATGCAATGGGGATGAATGATACGCTTGCTGGAAAGCTTGATTTCATTGCGGATATTTCTTTTAGGGGAGCTTCAACTGGAGAACAGATGTCTTCTCTTCGCGGATTTGTTGATTTTAATGTGAAAGATGGGCAATTAGGCCCATTTGGTAAATTTGAAAACTTCCTTATGGCTGAGAATATTAGAGAAAATGCGTTTTTCTCATCGGCTGTAGGTTCGGTAATTACAAATATCATGACAATTGATACTTCTCATTTTAATTCTTTATATGGGCATTTGACATTTAAGGATGGATTTGCGCAGGTGTCTCCAATAAAATCCAGAGGGAATGTTATGTCAATGTATATAGCGGGAAAAGTCGGGCTTGTTGATAATAGTGCCGATTTAAAGGTTCGCGGGAAATTGGCATCAACTTTTTCAGATAGTCTTGGACCTTTAGCAGATATTAATCCTATAAATTTGGTAAAAAATACTCCTGGGGTAAATATTGTTGCAGCAAAATCTTTTTCAATTTTCTGTGAGTCAGTTTCGGAAGAAGAGATGAATGCTTTACCTGAATTGGGAGAAGGCAAGTCTGATGATTATGCTACAAAATTTCAGATAGGCTTGCATGGTGATACCAGAAAACCTTTGAAAATGATTAAGTCATTTAAATGGCTCGCACTTGATTCGGAAATACAAAGTGCTGTTGATTTTGTTGATACAATTCCAACACCGGAACCCGGTGAAGAAAATTTAACTGTTGAAGAGTTAATAGAATTAAGGTCACAGCAGGATGCCCGGACTCCAATTCAGGAAATTAAGCCGGTTATTGATGAAAATGATGGTGATAATTCTAAAGAACGCTTGATTGATAAAATCAGGTCAAAGATTAATAAATACAATACTGAAGATAAAGATGATAAATAAAAATAACTCGCATAATTACTATGCGGGTTATACAAGGTATAATAAGTGTATGAAAATTTCAAAAGTTTATATTTATGTAATAATTGTTATTTTACTTACTCTTTATTGCTGTATATTTTGTATATTACCGGTAATTTTAAATTCTTCTTTTATGGTTAGAAAATATCAGGTATTCTTGGAATCTAAGTTTTCTGTACCGGTTGTGCTGAAGAATTTCCATTTTGCGACAAATCCTGATTTGACATTTAGTGTTTATATAGGAAAGCTGGAAATTGGTTCCGGGGTAAAAGCTAAAGGTGCATTATACAATAAGAACAAAGTTTTCCAAAATAATGTTCTATCGATTAAAAATCTTGAAATTGGAACAAAATTTATGTCTCCTAAGCCTAAAACTATTATGGTTGATCGGATTTATGTTGATGTCAGTGAATTGAAAAAGCATATGGCTCATAATAATAAAACACAAAAAAGTAAACTAAATTTATCATACTTCCCTATTATGACCATAAATAAGATTTATTTAAAATTGGATGAAAAAGGGGCATATGCTGAATTTTACGATATTAAATCCGAGAAGAAAGCCGGAAAAATTTATTGTTTATTATCAGGAAAAGTTTTTTCTCCAATTTTGAGTAACCCGATAATTATAGGTACACCGGGGCAAATATATTATGATGATAAACTGTATTTTGATAATTTTACGGTATTGGTAAATGATTCTAAATTATATATTAACGGGCGGATTGATGATTTGGATGTTATAGCAAAAGGAATTCCTGTTCGAGATGCGGAATATGTTTTTTTACATTATTACAAATTCAAACATCCGAATAAGAAAAATTTTATTGAAAATTTCCAAAATTTTAAGGGTGTATTGGATGTTGATTTAAATTTTTCATCATCCGGAGTACATGGTAAATGTTTTGCTAAAAATTTAGGTGCTGATTTTTCAAAGTATAATATCCCGATTGATTTACCGTTAGTTATTTTTAATTTTGAAGGCCGTAAGCTTAGTGCTAAGACTAACGGTACGTTTGGTACAGAACCTGTATATACTGATGTTTATTTATCTGCTATGGCTACTGATGATGTTGATATAAAAGGTTCCGTCAGCTCAACATTAACAGGCAGGTTTAGTCAAAAGTATTTTAAACCTGTAAAAATTATCGGGTCTGCTCCGGCTTTTGTTAAATATCATGTTCATAAAAATAAGGTTAATATTGATTATATTTTAATGGTTGAAAAAGGTAGTAATCTTATATATGATTTTGGTAGTCTTGATAATATTGACAAAGTTAGGAAAATTAGTGCTCATACTCTGAAACAGGGTGATAATATTTATTTAAAAGATTACTCTTATGAAATTTTAAGAAAAAAAATTTTGAAAAA
>CABUAQ010000102.1 GCA_902489575.1 uncultured bacterium | reverse complement strand
AAACACTTATACTATACTTTTCCAAACTTTTCAAATGTTAAGTTTTATGAAACATATTTTAATTATAAATGTTTTGTATTAGAATTTCGGATATGAATAATAAGATACTTGTAGTGGATGATGATGTTGCAATTAATGAATTAATTAAGGTTAATTTGGAATTAGCCGGTTATGGAGTTATGCAGGCTTATGATGGAGTGAAGGGATTTGCCTTGGTAAAGCAGGAACTGCCATCTTTAGTTATTTTGGATGTTATGATGCCTGAGGTTGACGGATTTACTGTTGCAAAAAGGATAAGGCAGAATGAAGATACAAAAAATATTCCGATTATTATGTTAACAGCGTTGTCTCAATTAAACGATAAAGTAAACGGATTTAATATCGGGGTGGATGATTATCTGGTTAAACCTTTTGAGGTTGAGGAGTTATTGGTAAGAGTAAGGGCATTATTAAAAAGAACCAATCAAATACCTGAATCGGCTTCTACAAGAGATTTGTTGACTTTAGGAGAAGTTACGTTACTGCCGGAACAGTATAGTGTTAAAATTGGTGATAATCAGGTAAAATTAACTCCTATAGAATTTGATATCTTTAATTTGCTGTTTCAAAATCATGGCAGCATGGTTTCTTCTGCTAAGCTGCTAAAAGACATTTGGGGATATTCTCCTGATGATGATATTGAAACTATAAGGGTGCATATCAGGCATTTGAGAGCTAAAATTGATAAGATTTCTAATGGTAAAAAATACATTGAAACTATTTATGGCGGTGGTTATAAACTAACTATTTAGTTTTTCTAGAGCAAGACAAATATTTTTTAGTTTGCTGTTATTAAATTAGCGTTTTCGCCGATGAAAAAAGAGTGTACTGCTAAGTTATCTAAATGGCAGTAATTGTGTACAAATAAAAAGTCCTCTAAGTAAGAGGACTTTTTATCAAATATTATCAGAAACTTATGCTTCAGCAGGAGCTTCTTGAGCTGCAGCCTCAGCAGCAGCTTTTGCAGCTTCTTCTTCAGCCTGTTTTTTAGCTAAGGCTTTTTTAGAAAGTTTAACTGTTTCTTTTTTAACATAATTTAAAGTACCATCGTCATTGCAATTTTTGATTAAGTAAGCAACTGTTTCAGTTGGCTGAGCCCCTTTAGAAATCCATTCTAAAGCAGCTTCTTTGTTAAGTTTCATTTCTTTAGTTTTAGGATTATAATGACCTAACTCTTGAATAGGTCTGCCTTCTCTTTTAGTTGTTGAGTTGATAACAATAACTCTGTATGTAGGGTTTTTCTTAGCACCTAATCTTTTTAGTCTGATTTTTAGCATTTTATTTTTCCTTCTATTTTATGTAAATATATTCGGTAAATCAGCCGCCGCTTGCTGTTTTCCTTAGTCAAGGTATAGAGGAATACCTCAACTATGCTTTAATTCAAACATAAATATTTTATTCTTGCAAGTACTTGTATATAAATATGAAAATTGTGCAGTTATAGTATGTAATCCTTTTGTATGAGTTGATTTTATTATTTTTTGCGGTAAGATTTAACAAGATACATGTATAAATGAAAAAGGATATTAGAAATGAAAACAACATTAACAAAAGGAAATGAGAATTTGGTTACTATCAATATGATTATACCTGCAAAAGATGCAGATTCTGCTTATAACAGTGCTGTTGCTCGCATTGCACAATATATTAATATTGATGGTTTTAGAAAAGGTAAAGCCCCTAAGGCAGTTGTTGAAAGGCACGTCGGTGTTGATAGAATTCAACAGGAAGCTATCGAAATTTTAATGCCTAAGTATTTAGGTCAGGCTATTTATGATAATAAGTTAGATGTTATTACTCAGCCTGCTATTACTGGTTACAAATTTGAAGCAGGTAAAGACTTAGAAATTTCGTTTGAAGTTGAAACAAGACCTGAAGTTACACTTGCTGATTTCAAAGGAATGGATGTGAAAGTTGAAATTCCTGCAGCAGATGAAAAAGCTTTTGATAGAGCTTTAGAAGGATTTTTATCTCAACACGCATCTATGGAATTGGTTTTAGATAGACCGTCTAATGAGACTGATACAGTTGTGTTTGATTTTGAAGGAACTTGTAACGGCGAACTAATTCAAGGCGGTTCTGCTAAAGGTTATGCTCTTGATTTAGCTCATTCAAACTTTATTCCTGGTTTTGCAGAACAATTGGTTGGTCATAACATAAAAGATGAATTTAATATTCAAGTAACGTTCCCTGAAGAATATCACGATGAGAAATTAAAAGGTCAACCGGCTACATTTGCTATTAAGATTAATGAAATAAAACAAAGAGTTATGCCTGAATTGACTGATGAATTTGTAAAAAAATCAACTCAATTTGCTACAGTAGATGAGCTAAAAGCTGATATTAATAACTATATTTCAACTCAAAGAGAAAATATGAAAAAAGTAAACGCAGAAAATGCAGCATTTAAAATTGTTGTGGATTCTTCATCAGTTGATATTCCACAAGGAATGATAAATAGAGAAGTTGAATCTTTAAAAGCTGATTATAAACAGAGATTATCATATCAAGGTATTGATTGGGATACCTTTGTTAAATCTCAAGGTGATGAAGCCGAATTTACAAATACACTGGTTGAAGATGCTAAAAACAGAATTAAAAATTCTTTGATTATTGATAAGATTTCAAAAGAAGCTGATATAAAAGTTGACCAAGCTGATTTTCAGGCTAAATTTTCTCAAATGGCAGGAGCTTACGGTGTAGCCCCTCAAGAATTGATGAAACAATTTGGGCAAAATCCTGACTTCTTGTCTACAATTTCTCAACAAATTGTTAACGATAAAGTTAGAGAATATCTTATTTCTAATAACAACATCGAATACGTTGAAGTTAAGCCGGAAAAAGAAACAGTTGAAGCTTAGTAGAATACAAGTATAATATTAAAATAAGAAAGGGAATTAAATCATGAGTTTTGTACCTGTAGTAGTAGAACAATCAAGCCGCGGTGAAAGATCATTTGATATTTTTTCAAGGTTGTTAAGAGAAAGAATTATCTTTTTAGGAACTGCAATTGATGATATGGTTGCTAACCTTGTTGTAGCACAATTATTATTGCTAGACAGTGAAAATCCTGAAAAAGATATTATGTTGTATATTAATAGCCCGGGTGGCAGTGTAACTGCAGGTTTTGCAATTTATGATACAATGCAGCACATTAGAGCTGATGTTTCAACTATTTGTTTGGGGCAGGCTGCTTCTATGGGGGCATTTTTGCTTTCTTCCGGCACAAAAGGTAAGAGAATGGCTTTACCTCACTCTAGAGTTCTTATTCACCAACCTTTAGGCGGTGCCCAAGGTCAGGCTACTGATATTGAAATTCAAGCTGCTGAAATTCTAAGGATTAAAAAATCTTTGAATGAAATATTAGCTTCAAATACAGGGCAATCTATTAAAAAGATTGAAAAAGATACTGATAGAGATTATATTATGACTCCTCAGGAAGCTTTAGAATACGGAATGATTGATAAAGTTATTTCCCGTGATATCGTAAAATAATAATTTGGAGAATTTATTAAATGCCAAAAAATGATGATAAGTTAAAATGTTCCTTTTGCGGAAAAACACAGGATCAGGTAAAAAAATTAATTGCAGGTCCGGAAGTGTATATCTGTGATGAATGTGTGGAACTTTGTAATGAAATCCTTGATGAAGAATTTTTTGAGTCTAAGGATAAGGAAGCTGCAGTCGGGGGAAATACCCCTGAAAAAGCTGAAAAGCCTATTCCTAAACCGCATGAAATTAAGGAATATTTAGATCAATATATTGTTGGTCAGGATGATGCTAAAAAAGTTTTATCTGTTGCTGTGTATAACCATTATAAGAGACTGAAGCATAATAAAGAAACTGATAAAGATACCGTTGAAATTCAAAAGTCAAATATCTTGCTTGTTGGTCCGACAGGATCCGGTAAAACTTTATTGGCTCAAACTCTGGCCAAGATGCTGGATGTTCCGTTTGCAGTGGCTGATGCAACTACTTTGACCGAAGCCGGATATGTTGGGGATGATGTTGAAAATATTCTTCTTCGTCTTTACCAGAATGCGGAATTTGATGCATCAAAAGCTGAACGGGGTATTATTTATATTGATGAAATTGACAAAATTTCCAGAAAATCTGAAAATACATCAATAACAAGAGATGTTTCGGGTGAGGGTGTACAGCAAGCCTTACTGAAAATGATTGAAGGTACTGTTGCTCATGTTCCACCACAAGGCGGTAGAAAACATCCGCATCAAGAATTTATTGAAATTGATACAAGCAATATCTTGTTTATAGTTGGTGGTGCGTTTGTCGGATTAGAAAAGATTGTTGACAGGCGTGCAGGGGAAGGTAATTCTGTTGGTTTTGGTGCTAAAGCAGCTATGTCGCAGGCAGAAAAAGAAGCTAATGCGGTTAAGCTGTTGAAAAAATTACAACCTGAAGACCTATTAAAATTCGGATTAATCCCTGAATTTATTGGGAGGGTTCCTGTTTATGCTGTATTGGACCAACTGAATGAAAAAACATTAAAAATGATTTTGACTGAACCTAAAAATGCAGTTCTAAAACAGTATCAGGCACTATTGAAAATGGATGGTGTTGATTTGGAATTTGAACCGGAAGCGGTTGATTTGATTGCTAAAGAAGCCATTAAACGTAAAACCGGAGCAAGAGCATTACGTTCTATTGTTGAAGAAATAATGTTAGATGTAATGTACGATGTTCCGACAAAAGATGATCTTGATAAGTTTGTTGTTACTGCGGATATGGTTAAAAATAGGAAAAATGCTGAACTAATTCCGCTACCAACAAAAAGCGATAAAGATAAAGAAATTATAGCGTAGCAAAAAAGGCCTCTGTTAAGGGGTCTTTTTTATTGCCAAAACTTGTTTTTTATGAGAAAATCATAGTAATAAGAAAGAGGGGATATGGCAGAGTCAAAGACTTTAATTTTAATTGATGGTCATGCATTGGCATTTCGGCAATATTATGCACTTGAACGTACGAATATGAAAACCAAAGACGGCATTCCTACATGGGCTGTTTATGGTTTTTTTAAGGCTATTTTTGACCTGTTAAAAAATAATGAACTTCTTCCTGATGCAATTGGTGTCGCATTTGATGTATCTCATCATACTTTCAGAACTGAAAAATATGAGGAATATAAGGCAAATCGTGAGGCAATGCCTGATCCTATGAGAATTCAGATGGGACTTATTTATGAAGGGCTAAAGGCTTTTAATATTCCTATTTATACAAAAGAAGGATTCGAGGCAGATGATGTAATTGGTACTATATCAAAGCGGGCCTGTGAATTAGGGCATAAAGTTTATATTTTAACAGGAGATCAAGATTCTTTTCAGCTTATTGAAAAAGATGGCTGTGTTAAGGTAATAATTCCTTCAAAAGGTGAATTAATTGAATATGATTGGGATAGAGTTTATCAAAAGCTGGGGGTTTATCCTGACCAGATCATTGATTATAAAGCTTTGCGCGGTGATACCTCGGATAATATACCGGGGATTAAGGGTATTGGTGAAAAAACTGCAGTTAAATTGCTTGCAGAATTTAAAACCGTTGATAATGTTTTAGCTAATGCTGATAAAATATCAGGCAATGCTGTAC
>CABUAQ010000101.1 GCA_902489575.1 uncultured bacterium | reverse complement strand
TAAATTAAACATTTTAAGTTGCGTAAATTTCTTTTCTTCATGATATTGTTGTCTTATGAGATATACTTATGACAAATTTTCTGCGTTTGGATATTTTGCATTTCTGGTATGTATGATATTGGTACAGTTATATTTTAACCCTGATATTCATAATAAAGAAATCGTCATTTCTATACTGTTTGGGCTGTTGATATTATCATATCTTGCAAAATTGTTGTTAACGAATTTATTTTATGAAAAGTTTAGTATCTTATTTGCACCTAAATCCTGTGTCGTTAATAAAACAACCCTTAAAAATGCTGTGTGTACTGTTATATTTAAATCAAATGACAAAATTATCGTTCTTGACAATGTCTATAATTCGAATAATTCAAAACGCATGTTTTCTATCAGTAAAAAGGATGTAAATATAAGTAAACAGTGGGATAAAATTTGCAAATTTTTTGATAACTCATCTAGTTTGGATTCTTTAGCTTCGTTTTGTAATTTAGATACAAATATTGAGATTATACCATTCGACACAAAACTTTCCGTGAAGCGTCCTGAGGTTGTTCCTATGTCAAAGGCTCCGGTTCAAGTTCAACCTGATGATAACGTTGTTAAAACGGTTGTTGAAAAATCAGAGGTTGCTGATTTTGATAAAAATGTTGATAATTCTAATATTGAATTAGAGGATGATAATATTGGCAGGATTGTAGATTTATAATTATTGTGGTGTAAAATCCTCTATTTACATCATTGCGAATTTTGTATATATGATATTGTTATAGTATGAATAAGCGGTTACAAAAATTTATAGTATTTGTTGCAGGTATATATGTGGTACTTGTGTATTTTTCCCCTCAGTTCGCTAATTTTGCACTGGCACTGTTTTTAGTCTTGTTAATCCCGGGTTTGTTAATCAGGCATGTTATTATGGATAAATTATATAAAACAAGTATAACTATTGTTGCAAGGCAATTTGTTCTTGGAATAAATGCTATTCATAATGATCATTGTACTGTTAAATATTTTCCTGATGAAAAAATTGTAGTAATGGACAATATTGCTGATAGAACCCATGCAAAGCGTATGTTTACGATAACAAAAAATAATGTTAATGTTAATAAAGCATGGAATAGAGTATGCCGTGTATTTGACAGTTTTGTTACATTGGATTCTCTTGCTGCATTTTACAGCTATGACACAAAAGTTGAAATTGTTACTTTAGAAACAAAAGTTCCGCCTCCGGTAAAAAAACAAATAAGAATTGATGCTTCAAACAGCGGTCCTAAGTTTGTTGAGATGGGTGATATTCAACCTGATCCTTATAATAAAGGACTTGAAAATCCAAATGATAAAGGTGCTGCATTTGTTAATATAGAAAATATTCCTGCCCAAAAACCCGAAGCGCAGAGAGTTGAAGAAGAAGTTGAATTTCATGGTATGGGTGATATTTTATCAAATACTTCAAATAAAATTGATGTAAATTCTGCAACTGCAAGCGAGTTATCAATTTTGCCCGGTATAAATATTGTTATGGCAAAGAAAATTGTTGAACATCGTGATCTCAACGGGTTATTTAAATCAGAAGAAGAGTTTATAAAAGTTGCCAACGTTAAAGAACATTTTATTCCAAAAATCAAATCAATGATAGCTATTGCTAAACCCTCTGAAACCCCTAATAATGATGATCATTTTGAAGGAAGGGTAGTTGATTTCTAATGCTCGACATATATAAAGTGATACAAAACACGACAGTCGAAGGTCCTGGCAAGAGATTTTGTATCTGGACTCAAGGCTGCAAGAAACACTGTAAAGGCTGTTGGGCGGTTGAGACCTGGGATTTTGGGATAGGTAAAAAGTACAATGTTTCTGATTTGCACACCAAAATTAAATCAACTGAAAATATTGAAGGTGTGACTTTTCTTGGAGGAGAACCTTTTGAGCAGGCGGAAGAACTTTCAAAATTAGCATCACTAATCAAGTCTGATGGGTTGTCTATAGTTTGTTTTACCGGTTATAGCTATGAGGAACTTTCTTCTGTTCCTTTTGCTGATGAACTCCTAAAACATGTGGATTTACTGATTGACGGCGGGTTTGAAAAAGATAAATTTGAGCTTTCCCGTCCTTGGGTTGGGTCTTCAAATCAGCGTTATATATTTTTGACAGATTTTTATTCAATTGAGGATGTTAAAAAATATAAAAATAAAATAGAAGCCAGAATATCTACTGATGGGAAATTAGAAATCAATGGAATGGGGGATTTTTACAGGTTAAAAGAAAAATTCTGTTTACAACATCAGGATAATGGAGTAAAATAGTACAAAAAGGATTTATGATATGGATAATAAAATTATTGTACAATTATCAAGATTATTCAGAGCCAGATTCCCTTATTTATATATAACAACCTGGGAAGAGGATCGTGCGATTGGGTTAATAAAAAAGATTGCTAAATCAGAAAAGCTTATTCGTGTTACCAGAGAGGTCTATGTGTGGACGCAGACAAACGGGTTTGTCCTAAACGGAAAGAAAATTGAGGGAACAAACAGTCCTGATAAGGCTCTTGATTTTATTAAAGATTGTGCGAATAATGCGGTTTTTGTAATGTGTGATTTTCATGTGTATTTCGGAGTTAAGGGCCGTCAGGTAGATTATAATGTCGTAAGACGTTTAAGGGATATTATCGTAGAATTAAAAACCAGTAAATTTAGAAAAAATGTTATATTTCTAGCTTCCGAACTCTTGATTCCTGAATCCATGCAAAAAGAAATAACTATTCTTGATTTACCGTTACCAACGTTAGAAGAAATTAAAGCAAAGTTAGAAAAAATGGTTTTGCAAAATAATCAGATTGATACATCTGAACTAAGTGAGGAAGGTAAAGAACGCTTGTGTAAGGCTGCTCTCGGGTTGACGTTACAAGAGGCTGAAAATGCTTTTGCTCTTGCTATGGTAAATGATGGCAGGATCGACGGTAAAGATTTGAGTATTATATTGAGCGAGAAAATGCAGGTTATTAAAAAGACAGGTATTTTGGAATTTATTAATACTGACATAAAAATATCAGATGTCGGCGGGTTGGAAAATTTGAAAAATTGGCTGCACAAACGTAACAATTCCTGGTCTGAAGCTGCTAAAAAATATTGCCTGCCTGCTCCAAAAGGTGTATTGATAACAGGTGTTCCGGGTTGTGGTAAGAGTTTGACAGCAAAAGCAATGAGTGCAGCCTGGCAATTACCTTTGTTGAAGCTTGATTTTGGTAAGATTTTCTCAGGAATTGTCGGAAGTTCTGAAGAAAATATGCGAAAAGCTATTAAAACCGCAGAAGCAGTCGCACCTTCAATACTTTGGGTTGATGAAATTGAAAAAAGTTTAAGCGGGATGAATTCTAATGGTGACAGCGGCACATCTTCAAGAATTTTTGGAACATTTCTAACCTGGATGCAGGAAAAAACAGCTCCTGTTTTTGTTATTGCAACAGCAAATAATATTAGCGGTTTACCTGCGGAGTTGTTAAGAAAAGGTCGTTTCGATGAAATTTTCTTTGTTGATTTGCCAACTCATCGTGAACGCAAGGAGATTTTCAGACTTCATCTGGCGAAACGTCTTAAAGATAAAGAAGTTGCAAACAAAATTACTCTTGATGATGATTTATATGAAAAGCTTGCTGATATGACTGAAGGCTTTGTAGGTGCTGAAATTGAGCAGGTAGTTATTACAGCATTGTATGAAGCGTTTTTTAATAAGCGGGCATTAGAGTTTTCAGATCTTGAAACTACTATAAAAAATGTAGTTCCGCTTTCTGTAACCCAGAAAGAACAAATTCTTTCACTTCGTCAATGGGCAAATATTCGTGCTGTTGCGGCGACTAAAAAAGATGATATGGCATCTTATTCTTCAGGTGATAGTGATTCATTAGATGATGTAAATACCAGCCGCGGCGGCAGAGCTTTAGATGTGTAACGAAAGGTTGAAAGGTAGATGTCTATTACATTAATGGCTTATCCAATGGCATTTTTGATAAATCCTGAGGATGCAAAAAGTGAACAGTTGAGAATGGCTGCTGATGAAAAAACTGTAAATAAATCTGTTGCTACTCAAAATTTGTTTTCTATAAGAGTTTTAACCAACATTCAATATGATGAATTGGATGGTATAATGGCACGTGTTGATTATACGGAAGCAAAGGATAATACTTATTTTCTGCCGTCCGGTCTAAAAGTTCATTGGGCTGTACGTGGGAAATACGTAGTGCCTACATTTTATGGTGTTTCTGATGCTGAGCAGCTTCAAGTGCTGGGTGAAAGTTTTTTTGAAGATATTGATTCTATTGTTCAACGAAATTCAAGGCTTATAGAATCTTGTGAATATTTCTATTATAACTATGAAACATCTTATACAAAACTTTCTGAAATATATTCAAACTTAAAGCAAGAAGGTGCTACTGAAATTTTTTCAACAGCAAATAATGAGGTCGTCGCTAATTTAAACGGGCAAAGTATTAAATATTATAAACAACCATCAGATAAAACATTTATGCTGGAAGTTGAACAAAAGGTTACAATATTAAATATTGGTCTCAGCGGAGAGCATCAAGGCACTAATATAACTTATGGTCTGACTAATTTGAAAATTCAGACTAATATCAAAAAAGAAGAATTAAAACATTTATTATATGATGCAAATTATTTGTTTTATGAGGCAAATTGTCAAACTCCGTTAAAAAACAGTAATGCAAGTTTAAATTGGATATTGAAAAATGGTTATTATACGGCAGAATTTTCCGGAAGTAATAATTCTGCAATTACAAAAGAAGCAGAAATTATTTTTAGGAAATTAAATATCGCAGCAGGCCGTGACTTGCGTGTAATAAATGATGTTACAACTGCAGTTTATACATATACAACCAACTATACAGATAAAGGTGTTTTAATGAATACTTTGTTAGAACACGGAGCAGAAGAAATTTCAGAGGTTGGTGATGAGGTTTCGTGTAAACTTTTCGGTATGGAAATGATTTATTATAAAAAAGATGGGTCAAACGGTTATACTCTTGATGTTACACAAGTTTCCAATAAAGGTGAGTGCGAAAGTTTGATTAATGATTTGAATGATGAATACGGATTAAATATTCAAGAAATGACATATAATAAGATAAAAGAGCGGCTGGATAAAGAGAATATGCGGTTAGAATCAGAAACCGTACTTGATGATAATTCAATAGTTTTAACAATAGAGGTTTAGGAATTTTTATAATGGGAAAAATAAAGATAAAATTACTTCCTGACGGGACAATTCAAATGGATACAGAGGGCATAAAAGGCAAGAAATGTACTGAATATGCTAAAGTTTTGGAGCGCCTTGCAGATGCCAGAGTTGCCAGATTGGAAAAAACCGAAGAATATTATCAATCTGAAATATTGGAACTTGACGAAACGCAACGTTTAAAGGATAATTAAAAAGCGGTTTTGCTCAATTGCAAACAATTAAATAGAGGGGTGTCCGAGCGGCTTAAGGTGCAATCTTGGAAAGGTTGTGTGGGGGTAACTCCACCGTGGGTTCGAATCCCATCCCCTCTGAATAAAAAGCTGGGACAAATTTTGTACCAGCTTTTTTATTTATGGGTGAATTTTTATTATTTAATAAATTAATTAAATCCAAAATAAAAAGAGCTTATAA
>CABUAQ010000100.1 GCA_902489575.1 uncultured bacterium | reverse complement strand
AATTTATTTTATGTCTTGTATATTTATACGTAATTATTTACACAGTGTACCTTTTATTACTGTCTTTGCGCAATTTAAAAGACAGACCTTTTTTAATTGAACGTAAGTATTCAAGATATGATGATGGCAAAAGAAATTTTGCAGTAATAATATACAGCCATAATCACAGAGAATGCTTACAAGATCTGGTAGAACAAATAAAAATGCAGGATTATCCTCTTGCAAATTTCAAAGTATACGCAATTCTTGATGACTGTAATGATGGTTCGGAAAAACTTTTTGAACGAGATAGTTTTGTCCACGTTATGAATATACAGGATGTGGGTACCCTCGGGAAAAACCAGGCAGTCTCAATGCTACTTGATGAACTGGAGAAGGATGAAACTATTGATGCGTATATCTTTATTGACAGTATAAGGAAAATTTCTCCGGATTTATTAACCCTGGCCAATGCTTCATTAAGAAGAGCCGATGCAGTTACCGGAGAGTTAAATATTAATCGTGAAAACCTTGATATTGTTGATAAAATTAAAGCTGTCCATAAAAAGTATCAGGCAAACTTTTTTAAACAAGCCAGAACATTGTTTGGATTAGCCACACAAATAGATTCCGGACTGTTTATTATAAAAAGATCAGTACTAAAAGAACTTGACGGTGTCAATTTTAAAGACATTAACAGCGAACTTGAATTCAGCCTCCTATTATCAAGATCCGGACACAAATGTGTGTATAATCCCAATATTCAATCAAGCATTTTAGGTCAGGATTGTACTTTTAGAAAACCTAGATTAACAAAAAGATTCAAACTTTTAAAAAACAATTTAAAAAATCTAAAAACAATTAATTTTACGTTTATTGAACATGTTTGTTCACTTTTAAACCCTAACTGCTGGACATTACTTGCTGCATACACGGCTCTTATAATTTATTCATACTCATACCCGTTTATTGTAAAATGCAGTGTGGTAATTTTTTCTGCAATAATTTTACTTGCAATATTTGGGATAAGCCTTATTAACGCCAAACTTAACGCAAAAGAAACAGGGTTGTTACTGCTTTATCCAATTTACTCGCTATTTCATATTATAGGAAACTTGCCGCCAATCAGATTTTTACTAAAGAAAATTGGTGCAGGTTCTGACAAAGAAACCGACAAACTGGTAATTGATGTTATGGTACAAACAAAACACGGCGACCGCGGATGTAAACTTGAATTTATTTCAACAGAAAGCGGACTTTCAAAAATAAGATTTATCTATAAAAATAAAAAATATACAACATCATCTCATTTAAGAATGATTGACGCACTCCAACAGCTAAAATCTAAAATGGACGACTATGGTTTAACTTTAAAGATTTGCAGCTGTTGTTCTAAATTCACTTCTTGTGTAGACGGTTCTAAAAATATGCTAAAAGGACAATGTCATAATGAGTTTCCAAGCCCGCTATTAAATGAACCGCGTCCTACACTCATTTGGAACTCTTGTTCAAGTTTTGAACCTGCTATAATTAACAATATTATTGAAGAAATGGCTCAAGAAGTTGAAAATCAACATAATTAATTTGAAAATACAAATATTTGGGGAGATAATATAAGTATGAAAAAAATATTGAGCTACGTATTAATATTGACACTGCTATTTACAAACTTCGGAGTACTGAAAGCTGCCGAACCGCTTAAAGGTTCGGTTAGTGAAAATGAAGTATACAAACAAATAGAAGATGAACTTTTCACAGGGAAAATTGAAACCTTAAACCGTAAAGAAGTTATTAACATGACTGTATCACAAGTTTTAGATTCTTCAATTTCAATTGAAGGAGACGAATTTTTTGCGGAGGTAACTGATGACGTTTACGGAGATAAAGGTGTAATAATACCTAAAGGAACACTTGCTCACGGCAGGCTATCAAATACAACAGAACCCGGGCGCTTAGGCAAAGAAGCTACAATGGATTTATCATTTGATTATCTTGTAACTCCTGATGGACGGGAAATTCCTATTGAAGGACAAATGACCACCAGACTTCATCCGGTTACTGCCGGGGCAAAAGTTGTTGCAAAAGATGTTGGATACACGTTAGCAGGCGGAGCTGTCGGAGGGATTATGGCACTTAATTGGCTGGGACTTGAAGCAGCAATTGCATCTCAAGGCTGGACACTTGCAGGAGGGGCAGCGCTTGGCGGAGTTGCAGGTTTAGGTATTGCACTCATAAGAAAAGGTAATCACGTTTTAATTGCTCCAGGTGATGAAATAAAGGTTCGTATAAATACCCAAATGGAGCTGCCGGTGTATAAAGAAGAAGCTCTTAAACAAGAAGAAATACTTTATGACGGTCTTACAATAAATATCAATAATGTAAAGCATGAGAAAGATCCTTTTGGTGAAGTTAATACAATTACTCTAACCGTACTTATTTCAAACATGTCTGATAAAACTCTTTCTGGATTTGATATGGCATTGATTAACGATTATAACGCAAAATTCAGCCCTTCAATTTTTGGAGATACTAAGCTTATGTTCCGCCAGATAAAACCCGGTGATAAAATTGTTTCAAATGTATCATTTGCTGTCGATAATATTAATAGAAAATTCTGGCTCACATTTTATGATAGAAAAAACAGCCAGGTGATAACAAAAATATCCGTAGATAATGCTTATCGTACCCTACCGGATAAAGTAAAAAATAAAAATAAAAAAGTCCGAACAAGAAAACAAAACTTCAAAAAGGATGACGACTTTATGAACATGGATTTTTAGATAATATATATTTGTAAATTTTTCGTAATAGCCCTTGTAAAAAAAATATTTTATATTACAATTATAGTAATTTATAGCAATAGGAGGAAAACATGGCTTGCGGCTCTTTAGAAATTGAAATTTTAAACACCTTTTGGAATTTAACTTCAACAAATGAAGATATTGATATTTCAATTCAGGATGTAGTAGATGAACTATCCAAGAACGGTACAGAACGTGCGTATACAACTATTAAAACAGTAATGGACAGATTAGTTACCAAAAGTATATTGGTAAGATACAAAGTTGGTAAAAAATTCTTTTATAAAGCCACTATGGACAAACGAGAAATGGCTTTGGATATGTTAAATGAATTTACAAATAATTTCTTTAGCGGAAACTATGCTGAGATGGTGCGTTTTGTTGAGCATGAAATGGTTGAACTTTTAGTAAAATAAAATGCTTGAGAATCTTAAACAGAGGGAAGCTGTCGCCGGATTACTGCGAAATGTTCGAATGGGGAATTGTACCGTTAGAGAAGCTTTGTTAGCATATCCTAAAGATACGAAAGATGAAAGCCTTATCGCAGCGTATCATGCTTTAATTCATTATGAAGCAGATGAAGATATAAGACTGCGCGATGCTTTATATAAAGAAGAACAGGATGACTATATAGAATTTTTGTCGTATATTTTAGATAAAGGGGAAGACCTTCCTGAAAATATCATCGCAAACTATAAACAGTATTATGATTCAGCGCCGATACTTCATGAAAATTCCCCGGGCGGATTTTTCAAAGGTTTTTGGAAATCATTGAATACAGGATTTAGAAGGAGAAAGTAATGAAAAAACTTTTAGTAAGTTTGGCAGTATTATTTACAATGCTTGCCGGAGTATCAACGTCAACGATTGCTCAAGAACAAAAAACAATCGAAATAGTGCCGACTATGAACAGTCAAAGTACCGCACAAAATAGAATTTGGGTAGGAACATTCCAAATTGTATGGAATGAAATGGTTGATAATATCATTAAGAAACCGGTAAAATTTGCCGGGTACAAATCACCGGTAGCAAAAGAATTAAACAAAAAAGCATTCAAAAAAACTGATGTCAGTGATGATTCATACTACACAACATACGGAGTTGTTTCTCCAAAATTAAAAGAAACAATTGAAACTGGCATAAAAGAAAAGTTTAATGAAACCAGTGATATCTTAGATACTTTTGATTGGACATACAGACCTGACAAAATATTTATCTATGCAATGCTAAAGAAAGATTTCAAATTTTTACATGCATTTGACAAGCTGGCATCAGGCGGATTCGGACAAAATGCAAACGCTGTCAACTACTTTGGTATAAACGAAGACAGCAACAAAAAATTATACAAAAACTTGAAAGTTTTATTCTATAATTCTGAAAAAGACTTTGCTGTTCAATTATACACAAAAGGTGATGATATGGTTGTATTGTACAGAACAGATGACGATACAACATTTACAAATTACTTTAAAGATGTTAAGTACAAAAAACATAAATACACAGGTGACAGAGATTTCACAAAAGACGACGATTTAAGAATTCCTGATATCAATCTGTATCAGGAAACATCCTTCCCTGATGTTGAAGGACGAAGGATCAAAGGAACAAAATTCCAAATCGACAAAACAATTGAAACTGTTGACTTCAAAATGAACAACGAAGGTGTAGAATTAAAAAGTGAAGCCGCAATCATGATGAAATGTATGGCAATGCCTATGAAAAACGGTAGAGAATTTTACTTTACAGATAAATTTGTACTATTCTTAATTGAAAAAGGTAAAAGAACACCATACTACGCAATGCGTGTAACTGATGTTGAAACTCTTAACAAAACCGGTAGAAAATAATACCCATCAAAAATACACAAAGAGGCTGAATAAATATTCAGCCTCTTTTATTGACCTAAAAACAATTAAAGACTATAATTACATTATGGCAAAAGTGAAATCAAAATGGATATGTCAACAATGCGGATATGAGAGTGCAGGATATTTAGGGAAATGTCCGGAGTGCGGTTCTTGGGGAAGTTTTACAGAAGAAATTCAAAGCGGAATAAAGCCTCAAAACATTTCGCCGCAAGGTATTGCAAATGATTCAAAACCTTCTTTAATAAATGATATACATATTGGTGAAGAAGTTAGAATAAGCACAAATATATCAGAATTTGACAGAATACTTGGCGGAGGCTTAGTTCAAGGCTCGTTAGTGTTAATTGCCGGAGATCCGGGTATCGGGAAATCGACGATTTTACTTCAAACAAGCGGAGAACTTGCAAAAAACGGACAAAAGATTTTATACGTATCAGCAGAAGAATCAGCCAGTCAATTAAAACTTAGAGCCAACAGATTAGGTATAAATTCTGATAATTTATACGTGTATCCTCAAACGAACCTTGAAAGTATCAGAAAACAAATAGAAGAACTTAATCCTGACACAATAGTTGTTGATAGTATTCAAGCAATTTATTCACAAACAATTACCAGTTCTGCAGGTTCAGTTTCTCAAATTAGAGAATGCTGTAACATACTGATGCAGATAGCAAAAACACAAAATATAACAATAATAATTATCGGCCACGTTACAAAAGACGGAAATATTGCAGGTCCAAAAATTTTGGAACACATGGTAGATACGGTTATATCCTTTGAGGGTGATAAATATAAATCTTACAGAATGCTACGCTCTATGAAAAACAGATTTGGAAACACCTCGGAAGTGGGAATATTTGAAATGCAAACACACGGACTGGTTGAGGTAAGAAACCCCAATGAACTATTTTTAAATGAACGTTCGCAAGATGCAATTCCGGGCAGTGCAATTATTGTAACAAATGAAGGCACACGTCCGCTTCTGGTTGAAATTCAAGCACTTGTAGGGACAACACCATACCCGACACCCAGGAGAGTAACAAACGAGTTGATACAAGCCGATTGTTACAAATTCTTGCTGTACTTGAAAAACGGGTGGGGTTAAATCTATCCAAACAAGATGTTTACGTAAACGTTATGGGCGGAATAGAAGTCGACGAACCGAGTGCCGATTTGGGAATTGCACTTGCCATCGCAACTTGTGCAAGAGATGTTGTCGTAGATCCGCAGACGGTTATCATCGGGGAAATAGGACTATCAGGGGAAATACACCCCGTTTCAAACCTTGAAAAACGCTTGAACGAAGCTGTTACTTCCGGCTTTAAAAAAGCAATTATCCCATACGCAAACAGAAACATTACTCATACAAAAATTCAAACA
>CABUAQ010000099.1 GCA_902489575.1 uncultured bacterium | reverse complement strand
ATAATATGAAAAAGGAGGCTTATATGAAAAAAATTTTAATAATTTCAGCATTTATTATTTTATTGTCTGCGAACAATAGTATTGCAGCAACAAATATGCCATCCGCCCCTGTAAAAAAGCCCTCTGTATCAAAAAACAACACAAATACATCTTCATATTATAAAAAAAATTATGCACAGCAAGCAACACACAAGAAAATAATACAGCCTGCTAATATGACTAAAAATATTGAAGAGCCGACAAAATCCGAATTAGATCAACTGTCAATGTCAATGTTAAAAGCCGCTGAAAACCGTGATGGTAATGCAATGCAAATTCCTTTCAAAAAAATGATAGAAAAAGGTGCAACAAAAATATGCCAGCCTCAAATTATCGCTAAACGTACACCAACTTGTCCGCCGATAAAAATTCAAGTGAATGGAAGACAATTAAGCGGCAGTATGTGTGCGGTGACATGTTATGAATACGAAGGGAAAGAATACGAAGTAGGTTATTGTAAATAATTAACAAAAATCCCGTCTCAAACGAAACGGGATTTTTAATACTATTTTCTCCTGTTAATTTAAAATGAAAATATATCGGCGCAGCCAATACTAGTCTTGAGCGTGACCTGCAGTACCCAATACATCTCTCATTTTGTGCATAACCATTTCCTTAACAGCAGTTCTACCAGGTCCCATATATTCTCTTGGGTCGAATTTTTCAGGATGTTCTACGAAAAATTCTCTGATAGTTGAAGTCATTGCAAGTCTCAAATCTGTATCGATATTGATTTTTGCAACACCGTGTTTAGAAGCATAGTTAAGCATATCTTCAGGAACACCTTGAGCATTTGGCAAGTTGCCGCCAAATTTATTACATTTAGCAACGAATTCAGCCGGAACTGATGATGAACCGTGTAATACTAACGGATAATCAGGGAATCCGGCATCTGCTAATGCTTTTTTGATTTCTTCCAAACGTTCAAAATCTAATTTAGCTTCGCCTGAGAATTTGTAAGCACCGTGAGAAGTACCAATAGCAACTGCTAATGAATCACAACCTGTTTCTTTAACAAATCTTGCAGCTTCTTGCGGATCAGTATAAGTTGAATCTTTAGCATGAACTTTAACATCATCTTCAACACCTGCTAATTTGCCTAATTCAGCTTCAACAGAAACGCCGTGAGCGTGAGCATAATCTACAACTTTTTTAGTTAAAGCGATGTTTTCTTCCAGCGGGAATCTTGATCCGTCAATCATAACTGATGAAAATCCACCATCTATACAAGCTTTACAAATTTCGAAATCAGCACCGTGGTCTAAGTGCAATGCAATAGGTACTGTAGTTGTAGCTAATGCAGCTTCAACCAATTTGATTAAGTAAGTTTGGTTAGCATATTTTCTTGCTCCTGCAGAAACTTGCAAGATGATTGGAGATTGTGTTTCTTCAGCAGCTTCTGCAATACCTTGTAAAATCTCCATGTTGTTAACGTTGTATGCACCAATAGCATATCCGCCAGCGATAGCTTTTTTGAACATTTCGCCTGTTCCGACTAATTTTCTTTCACTCATTTGAGTTCTCCTTCTTTTACGTATAATTAATTACACATGCCTAATCTATAACAAACACAAGTTTTATTCAATGGGGTAAATAATAGTATCTTCAGCATATGATAAAACATTCTTATATATCAAATATTTTTAATGCTCTTGGTAAAATTCCAAGACAATAAGAAATTACTATCCCGTAATTTGTTATTGGAACCCCTTTTTTATTCGCAATTAAAATCCTTGATAGAACCTCACGCCTGTTTGTCATACAGGCACCGCAATGAATTACAAGAGAATACTTCGAAATATCCGGGAAATCGTGCCCGGCAAAATTCTCAATAACAAGTTTTTTCCCGATCTTCTTCCTTAAAAGATTAGGAATTTTTACCCTGCCAATATCATCTTCTATAGCATGATGCGTACAACTTTCTAATATTAAAACCCTGTCACCGTCTTTTAAGTTTTCTATTGCTTGTGCACCTTTTGCAAAGGCTTCTAAATCACCCTTCAACCGTGCAAACAAAATTGAAAAAGACGTCAATAGAATATTTTCAGGTACAATTTCGCTTACTGTTTTAAATGCCTGAGAATCTGTTACAACGAGCGCCGGCTCCTTTTTTAAATTATCTAAAGCATCTTGTAACTCACTTTCCTTAACAACAACACTAATACAATTAGAATCTAATAAATCGCGTATAGTTTGAACCTGAGGGAGTATCAGTCTTCCTTTTGGAGCTTCCTTATCTATAGGAGTTACTAAAATTACAACACTTTTTTCATCGGCCAAATCCCCCAAAATCTTTGGTGAATTCAAAAATTCCTCAGGTAACAAATTAACAAGTGCCTCTTTAAACTTATAAATTAAATCTTCATCTTCAAGCGCAGATGTAGTTATAACATTATCGCACAATTTATCCAAATCTTTTAAAACAAACTCACTAGGCACCATGACATCTGTTTTATTGACCAAAATAATAAAAGGTATATCTAATTCATTAAACTTGTCAATCAACGACTTTTCATAATCATTAATCCCGCAATAATCGCAAACTAATACCCCGATGTCTGTTCTGTTTAAAACCTTCATGGTTTTTTCAATACGTTCTGTTCCAAGTGCACTCTCATCATCAATTCCTGCAGTATCAAGGAAATTCACAGGTCCTACAGGTAGCAATTCCATTGACTTTTCAACAACATCAGTCGTTGTTCCGGAAATTTCTGAAACAATCGAAACATCTTGTCCGGTAATTTTATTAAGCAACGATGACTTTCCGACATTCGTTTTACCAAAAATTCCTATATGTAAACGCAAAGATTTTAAAGATTTCATGATTCCCCCTAATAAACACCTGCTATTAAAAAAGACCGACCTAAAGGCCGGTCTTTTAAATCTTTCTCAGATTAACCTCTGATACCTAATTTTTTAATCAATTCTCTGTATTCGTCAAGATTCTGTGATTTAACATAAGCAAGCAATCTTTTTCTTTTACCTACCATCATCAAAAGACCTCTTTTTGTAGCAAAGTCTTTTTTGTTTGATTTTAAGTGTTCTGTTAATTCACTAATTTTTTGGGTCATCATAGCAATCTGAACTGCCGCTGAACCTGTGTCTTTTTCGTCTTTTCCGAATGCTTTAACAATTTCTTGTTTGTTTTTTAAGTTAATTGACATATTAGTTTTTCCTTTTCTTTGTTGAGTGATTATTGGCGCAAGCACTCTACAAAGTAATAATAATACGTTAAAAAAAAAATTGCAAGAGTTAATACTGATACTATTTTACCATTTTTAACAAAAATTCCGTTTTGATAAATTTTCATTAAATGATAAAAAAAAGCTCTGCGAAATTACAGAGCAAAATTGCTACACTACTTTTCTAACCTACTTAATTGTTTCACATTTCTCTTACTTACTTGAGGAATAATAAAACCTTGTGATTATAAAGACAATGTGCTTTTATTCACAGCACTCATCCGTATTCATTACTTTAACGTTTTACATACTATATGTCCTGCCTTCTTTTTCTGCAATAATTCTTATAATATTATCATAATTTTTTGCTACATCGTTATCGATATAGAGCCAACTGCCCATTTCTTTATCTATGGCAGCAAAATCATCTTTGCATTTATCGTAGATACCAAGTTCCATTGCTTTATTTCTTAATTGCCGTGCAATATGTTTACCATATTTCACTTTTTGATCATGATCAGCATCATCCATAAACGCTACCATAAATGATTCACCGTCTTCAGTTCCGTGCAACTGAGCCCAGGCTAACATAACATCCATTACATTATCTTCATTAATACTTTCACAAACTCTGTTAAAAGTCTCATCATCAGTGCCGGTGCAATAAGTTGCATCATAGAAATCATCTACCAGATCAACTGTTTTTGCTGAAAAAGGCTTAGATGCTGTGGTGGAGGTTGTTGTATCTGATGTATCTGATGTATTTGTTGTATTTGTTGTAGATGTTGTGGATGTTGTGGATGTTGTTGTAGAAGCATTTGGATTAGATAATGCATTCATATCATTGACAATATTTCTTATATTTGACTCAATAGCGGCGGCTTTTTCATACGCAGTTTGAGGATCAAGATTTTGAGAAGTTGTTAATTCTTTTAACTTTTCTTCTTCTTTGTTCAATCTATCCAGTAATTCATTTATTTTATTTTTCTCATCATTAGTAATACCTTCTTTTTGAAGCATAGAATTAAGTTTTGTTTTAGTCATTGCAACATTTTGCAATGAAACATTTATTTTTGAACTTGTTAATCTGTTATAAATCGGAGTTAAAAGATTTTGTGCGTAAGAAGTCACAGAATCTTGAGTTACCCCCGGAGCTTGCAAACCAAATTGAGGGGCCGC
The DNA here is from genome assembly GCA_902489575.1 of uncultured bacterium. Lineage (GTDB taxonomy): Bacteria > Cyanobacteriota > Vampirovibrionia > Gastranaerophilales > Gastranaerophilaceae > Zag111. The sequence continues at coordinate 1,726 of CABUAQ010000099.1, read as the reverse complement.
AGAAGCTTGCTGCAAAGCCAATTGAGCTTGTCCATTAAGCATAAGACCAACGTTATTAGTACCCAAATCAGGAATTGTAAAAACTTGAGTATCCCCACCAAAATGAGTAACCCCCATCGGTAGCGCGTACCAGAATGGTAAATTTGCTGCTGAAATATAAGTTGATAATGACATGATATTTCCCCGTTTCCTTTATTGAATTCCCCTTAGTTATATAAAAAATTTCTATATATAAAAATTGCATGCCACGCCTGAGTTTCTATAATATTCAAGTCGTAAAACTCAATAATGATAAGCTTTTTATAGCAAAAAACGTCTGTGTAACATTTCTTTACAATTATCGCGACCATATATTTATGTTATTATGTTTCCATGGAAACTTTAGCAAGATTTATACAAAAAAAAAGACAAGAGCTAGGCCTGACTCAAAAAGGACTTGCACTTGCAGCAAATATTCCCGTCGAAACAGTAGAAGAAGTTGAATCAGGCAAAGACTTATTCCTTGCCGTAACGACCCGTCAGGCACTTGCAAAAGTTTTAAAATGTGAACCCCAAGAAATAAAGAAACTGGAAAAAGATATCGTAAATTATATAATTTCCCCTGAAATTATTGAAAGTCTGAAACAACTTATCTTGAACGGAGCAGGCGGTTTAAAATGTCCAAAGTGCGGAGCACCTTTAGAAACAAGAATTGCAAGAATGTACGATCTTGAAGATAACCTGATACTACATCCGAAAGCGCACTGTACAAAATGTCCTTTTCAACTTCATTCTTAAGTTAATTGTGCTTTTTATTTTTTCTGTAATTATTTATTAAATGACGATATAAACTTTTATCATTTGTATCTTTATCCATATGTTTATAAGTTAATTTGTGCATATAACTTGTCTGGCACAACCATTTATAAATATCTTCATCATAGTCTTTAAACAAAACTTTAAACATAATCTTAGTATTGTCATTTAAACCTATAGGAATATTTTGCCAAATCTTTTTTGCCTTAGCATCACGTTTTGAAATGAGTATTAAAAAATAATGAAAAAGAAAATAATCAACGGGAAAAATTTCTTTTTTCCAATACTCAAGCTGAAAATCTCTTAATGCCTGCATCATATAATTATTTGGAGTAGAATGAATGAAATAACTGCTCACAGCATTCTGTTTGTAATTTTTTAAAACAAAAAACTCTGATTCTATTATATGCTTAGGAATCGGCTGTGTCATATAGCAAGTTGCATCAATCCAAGTTCCACCGTACTTTGCCAGCAGACAAGAACGTACTAAATCCGAAAAATGTGAAGGCATTATCATACCGTTTCTATATTTCTCCCAAATATAATCAGGCAGGTTCAGATAATTTTCAAGATTCTTTTCCGTAATAATGATTACATCGGGGTAAAATTTTTTAATACTGTCTATACAGAACTCACAAAGCTCGGGAATTTCATCCTGAAGCCACATTGTCCACACATAATCAGACTGCACAGGTTTATAATTTACCATATTGATGGAATGCATAACATATAAATAATCTTGCAAAAACCAATTAACCAGATCGTTTTTTTTTCATAAACGGTTTCAAAATTTTATAAACACGTTTTCTAAGATTAAAAGATATATGCATTCTTAATTCTCCAACGAAATAATTATAACAAACATAATCTAAAATACAAATATTAAAAAATAATAAATTTAACTTGTTAATTTGGTTTGATAACTTATAAT
>CABUAQ010000098.1 GCA_902489575.1 uncultured bacterium | reverse complement strand
AGCTTTATTAATAATTTTTTGTTAAAATACTGGTACATGAGATACACGATGTATCAGTCGGGAAAGATTAGGTGGATATGAAAGAGCGTATATTACTGTTTATTATTGTCCTGGGATTAACAGCCTTTATTTATATTTTCCAAAACTATACAGTTTGGGGACTTGCACTTTTAGTATCGTTAATGGCTGTTTACGCTATTTTTACAAATATTGCATACAAAATTAAACAACGTATCAAATCGAAATCACCGCAAATAAAAAATGAAAACTATAGACCTTTTGTAAGTATTATGATACCTGCGCACAATGAAGAATCTGTTATAGCAGATACCATTAACACAGTTCTAAAACTTGACTATCCTAATTTTGAAATAATCGCAATTGATGACAGAAGTACAGACAATACAGCCTCTGTGATAAGAGATTTAGAAAGAAAACATCCGAATACAGTTATAGCTTTCATTCGACCTGAAGGCGCTTTTCCTGGCAAATCCGCAGTATTAAACGATGCGTTAAAATATGCTAAAGGTGAAGCTATTCTTGTATTTGATGCAGACGCCACAATGGATCCTGATTTCTTAACAAATCTTGTATGCGAACTCGAACCAAAAGATGTAGGTGCAGTTCAGGCGAGAAAAATAGTAAGAAATAAAAATGTAAATATTTTAACCCGCTGTCAAAATAACGAAATGACTATGGATACTCATTTTCAAGTCGGCAGAGATTCAGTTAAAGGAGCAGTTGAATTAAGAGGTAACGGAGAGTTAATTAAAAGAGCAGCTCTTGAAGACATTGGAGGCTGGAATAATTTTACAATTACAGACGATCTTGATATGTCAACAAGATTACACATAAAAGGCTGGGATGTAAGATTTTGTCCTGATACTGCAGTTTATGAAGAAGGTATTATATATCTGTTCCCTTTGTACAAACAAAGAAGAAGGTGGCTTGAAGGAACCATAAGAAGATATCTTGAATATTTCTGGGACATACTTACATCTAAAAAAATGTCAATGCGCGTAAGAGTTGATATGATTGCATACATTTCAGAATTCATAATGCCGGGCTGGTTTATCATAGAAATAGGGATTTTACTAATGAAAATCATAGTAAAAGATGCTCCAGCGCACATACTTATGTCCTCCGTAATTATGGGATGTATTATAGGTTTGGGCTTCATAATGGCTTGCAGGTACAGCCTTAGAAGATATGATAACCTGCCAAGAATAGAAGCATTGACTCAATCAGTTGAAACTTCTATATACCTTTTATTAATATGGTTCCCGCTGGTGTTATTCATAGGATTTAAAATACTATTTATGAAAAAAGACATGAATTGGGGGAAAACAGCCCACGGACTTGTGCAACACGAACACGCAATTCAAAAAGCAAAAGAAAAAATAAAAAAAGCAAAAGATGAATTAAAAAAATTACTACTAACGAAATAAAATAGGAGAACAACAAAAATGGCAACATTAACAATTGACCAGGTAAAAAACAGAATAAGAGCAGTTCATGATTTCCCGAAAGAAGGAATTGTATTTAGAGATATTACAACAGGTCTGAAAGATGCACAAACAATGAAATTTATGGTTGATTACCTTTGTAATCAATATAAGGATATTAAAATTGACTATATTGCAGGTATTGAAAGCCGCGGTTTTATCTTTGGAATGCCTATGGCATACAAATTAAACTGCGGATTTATTCCAATAAGAAAGCCTAACAAACTTCCGGCACAAACAATTAAAGAATCTTACGAATTGGAATACGGAACTGATACAATTGAAATCCACGCCGATGCAATTGAACCGGGCGCAAATGTTTTAGTTGTTGATGATTTACTTGCAACCGGAGGAACTGCCGTTGCTGCTTGTAACCTTGTAAAAAAAGCAGGTGGAAATCTGGTTGGTGCAGCATTTTTAATAGAATTAACCGAACTTAACGGGAAACAAAAACTTGCCGATTGCGGAAAAGTAATTTCTATGTTACAATACTAGCAAATGATAACTAGGAGATATAAAATGAAAAAAGTTTTATTACTTGCAGCATTATTACTTTTCCAAACTCAAGTTATAGCTGGAGAAGCTGCAGATACTCAACAAAATATTAATAAAAACCCGGCTGCGGTTCAACAACAAACAACACAGGTAAATCAAGAAAAACCAAAAGTAAGACCAGCTTCTAAAAACGAAGAGTATCTTCTGAAATATAATATAAATGATCTTGAAGCAGCGCCATGGTTAAATGATGGAAAAAGAAAAATATAAAAAACATTTAGAATAATAAAAAGACCGGTTTCTTATTCCGGTCTTTTTATTATTATTTACTTCAAAAAGAAACTTGCACCAACAGTTGAATAAATTTTTATAACACCCGCCTCAATAGGAGCAGAAGACTCAGGAGAGGATGCATCAGCCATTGAACCGGCAGCTTTCATCATTAAGGAATTTCTATATTGAGGCACTGCTCCGTACTTGTTCACAGAGCAAGAAGTATCAATATTTCTTACACCTGAAATTGAAGTTCCAGCAGCAGCAGCTACAATATCAGCTCTTTTTCTTGCATTTTTTGTTGCTTCAGCCAAAAGATCTGCACATTGAGTATCTTTTTCTGATAAGCCAAAATTCAAGCTATCAACATCAGTAGCACCTAATGACAAAGACTTATCAATTATTGAGGAAATCTTGTCAAGAGATTTTGTATGCACAATAATATTATTTGATACATCATACTTATCTAAAGTTCTTTTTCCTCCATTGTAAATATAGCTGGGTGATGCTGAATAGTTAGACGTTTTGATATAATCACCATTTGCAGGATCTATAACACTTTTCAAATATTCATAAACTTTATCAGAAATTTCTTTATTTTTAACAACAGCAGCTTGCATAGCCTTTTTATCTGAAGTTCTTATAGCAACAGAAACCTCTACAGTATCAGGAGCAACCTCTTTTTCCGCAGTATAAGACACTGAGACATACCCTCTTTTTACTGGTTTATCTACAGCATTTACAGCACTCGCAGGCGCAAACATAAATGGTAATGAAAACAATGCTGTACTTAGCAATGAAACTACAATAACCTTCTTCATAATACCTCCATTTAGTAAATTATTTCATATTAGAAACAGTTTCTTCTTCTTTGTCTTCTGATTTTTTTGTTCTATTCAAAGACAACGGTGAAGACACAAAAGAAGACTCCTTTTCATCTTTTGGTGCGGATTTTATAAATTCATCTTTTAATAAATCTGATTTAGTTAGATTGAAAGGAACAACATTCCTTCTTTTAATAACTTTTGCCCTTTGGACAATTGATTTAAGTTCATCATCCGATAGCTCAGGTGAATTTCTAAAAGAAACAGCAAGGCCTTTTTTAGAAACTATACAATAAGATATAACAATAATTGCCCATAAAAGAACACCTTGTAAAAGGTTTAATACAGGAAACATGTACGGAGCAACCAAATATTTATTCCAAAGATTCATAGCAACCCAGCCCGGGAACAACGCAAAACCTGCAAAAAGACACACACCCATAAACGCTGCTGTAATTAAACCTCTTATTCCATCAATTTGAATTATTTTCATACACTATAAATCCTCATTACTCTTTTATCATTTCAAGAAAATCATTTTCTGTCAATATTATAACACCTAAATCTTTTGCTTTGTCTAATTTAGAACCGGCATTCTCGCCTGCTAAAACATAAGATGTCTTTTTAGATACAGATGACGAGGTCTTCCCGCCATGAGATTTGATAATTGCACTTGCTTCATCTCTTGTCATATTTTGTAATGTTCCGGTCAACACAAAGACTTTTCCGGCAAGTTTGTCTGATTTAGGTTTAGCTTTTTCCTGAGGATTTAGTCCTAATTGCTTAAGCTGTTCAATAAGTATTAAGTTCTTTTCATCATGAAAATAATCATGTATTGACTGTGCTATAATATCACCGATTCCTTCAATTTTTGATAATTGTTCAACTTCAGCTTCTTTTAATGCATCCAATGAAGTAAATTCACCCGCCAAAATATCAGCTGTCTCTTTGCCAACATGCCTGATACCAAGAGCAGTAACCAAACGATTTAAAGGTCTGTTTTTACTGGTCTGGATAGAATTAAATATATTGGAAGCTGATTTATCTTTAATTTGATCAAGCTGCGTCAAATCCTGTATAGTTAGCCTGTATAAATCTGCAAAATTCGAAATAAACTTCTTATCATAAAGCTGTTGAATAAGAGAAGGTCCGACATAATCTATATCCATTGCCTCCTTTGAAGCCCAATACTCAATTCTTGCGCAGACAAGTTGTCTACAATCCGGATTTGAACAGTACAATCCAACTTCACCTTCCTTATCAACAAGAGGAGAATTACATGCCGGACACATAGTAGGAACTTGATATTCCGGGAAACTGTTATGCCCCTTACTTGTCATAACTTTGACAACTTTTGGAATAATTTCAGCAGCCTTTTTAACCAAAACGGTATCACCAATTCTGATATCAAGGCGTTTTATTTCATCAAAATTATGAAGACTAGCCCTGGAAACCATACTCCCTGCAAGCTGAACCGGTTCAAGTATTGCAACAGGAGTAATAATCCCTGTTTTTCCCGCGTTAAGTTCTATATCCAGAAGTTTTGTTGTAACTTCTTCTGGCGGGAACTTGAACGCCGTTGCCCACTTTGGTGCGCGAGCTGTATAACCGAGATCCTTTTGAATGGAAATATCATTGACCTTAATAACAACACCATCTGTTGCATAATCAAGTGCAAATCTTTTTTCAGACCATTCATTACAATAATCAATCGCACCTTGAATATCATTCACAAGTCTTATATTCGGGTTTATCTTAAATCCCAGATTTCTTAAATACAACATGCCGTCATAATGGGTTTTAATCTGTTTATCCGAAATATCTTCAAAAATACCTGTATAGGTAAACATAGACAAGTCTCGTTTCGCGGTTATTGTACTATCAAGCTGCCTTAATGAACCGCTTGCTGCGTTTCTTGGATTTGCGAACACTTTATCTCCGTTTTCAAGAGCTTCTTGATTAAGTTTTTCAAAAGATGATTTCGGCATATAAATTTCACCACGCACCTCTAGAGTTTTAGGTTCAAACAACTTTAGCGGAATAGCTTTTACAGTTTTTAAATTTTGAGTAATATTTTCTCCCGTAACTCCGTCACCTCTGGTTACACCTAAAGTGAACAGCCCTTTTTCATAGGTAAGTGCAATAGCAAGCCCGTCAATTTTCAATTCACAAACAAGCTCCAACTGTTTATCGTAATCCTTGCACACACGCTCATACCACTTTTTTAACTCGTCTTCACTATAAGTATTATCCAGACTATACAAACGATATTTATGGGTATGCTGAAAAAACTTTTCACTAATTGAACCGACTCTTTGAGTCGGACTATCAGGAGTTTTAAGCATTGGATACTTCTGTTCCAAATCTTTTAACTCTGCAAACATCTGATCATATTCGTAATCACTCAAATAAGGATTTTCTTCTACATAGTATCTGTAATTACTCTTATTTATCTCATCTTTTAAATATTCAATTCTGTTAAGCACATTTTGCTGCATATTACAATTCCTATTTTCCAAAAACCATTAAAAGTTCTCTGATAACCTTTGTAGCTACAGCAGTAGAAGCTCCGGTAGCATCATAATCCGGTGCAAGTTCAACAACATCAGCACCAACTATATCAAAAGCTTTCAAATACTTGAACCAGCCTAGCAGTTCATCAAAACTCATTCCTCCGACTTCAGGAGTTCCCGTACCCGGCATAATTGAAGTATCAAGACAGTCCAAATCAACTGTAATAAATACTTTCTTTCCCTTTAAAATATCTATGTCAGAATACTTATGGCATAAAGTATTATATTTTGCCATAAATTCCCACTCTTCCTTCATTCCGGATCTAATTCCTATTTGTTTAATATTTTCAGGCTTAACAAACTTGGAAATATGGCGAATTACTGCACTATGTGACATTTCTTCACCTATATATTCCTCTCTCAAATCAGTGTGAGCATCAAAATGTACAACAGCTAAATCTTCATAAAATTTAGAAACAGCCTTCACTTCCGGCAAGGTAACCAAATGTTCCCCTCCAATACCAAAGACCTTTTTACCGTCTTTATAAATATCCATAACATTTTGTTCTATTTGCTCCAGTGTTTTATAAGTATTACCAAGCGGGAATTCTAAATCACCAGCATCATGAAAATTTACATCTCCAAGCTCCATATCAAAATTAGGAGAATACTCTTCTAACCCCCAGCTTGCCAGTCGTATCTGCTCCGGAGCAAATCTTGACCCCGGGCGATATGATACTGTTCCATCAAAAGGCATTCCCAGCATCACGATATCAGATGATGCATAATCCGG
>CABUAQ010000097.1 GCA_902489575.1 uncultured bacterium | reverse complement strand
CCATTTTTCAGACTTTGCGTCTCTCAAAAATCTCTCAGAATTTTATTTTTGCTTAAAACAGCAAATTCGTATGAAAAATTGCGAACCTTACACTGAGGTGTATAAAGAAACTCTAAATCCACATTATCTTTTACAGTAGGGTAGTGCATCATTTGATGACGAAGAATATAAAAGCTTATTCAATCGGTTTTAAGCTGAATGCCGGTCTCATATATTCTATTGAACTTCTGCTTAGACCGTATTGTGCGGCAATTTTTTCCCAATTGGAATTTACAATGCCGATAATCTCATTAGCGTATTCTATTGCTTCCTGTTCTTTAAGATTATAATATGATGCAGATTTAATAGCTAAATCAGCAGAAACTCTATTATCATTTGCATCAACATTTAATGATAATTCATCTCCGAACGGAACAGGATTTACATCATATAACGGCGACAACACCCATCCGGATTTGGTTAGAATAAATCCATGATTTCTTAAATGGTCATCAGTATTGTTAACAGCCATATTAAATACAATTCGTTTCCATAATTCAACAATATCTTGTTTAGGATTTGCTCCATATGATTTAAGAAATGAAACAATGTCTAAATAGCTGCTTCCGTCATCTGCACTTGCTCCGTCTGTTTTGCCGAGCATAGTCATTGCAGAAGAAAAATGAATTCTTTTTTTACCGTCTCTGTCAAAGCGTTTTACTAAAAAAGTACTGCCTAATTTAGAAAATGTTTCAAGTTTTGACTCAGGTACATTAAGACCGCACAATTTTGCTAAATCATGAGTGACTTTTTCCCAAGCACCAATATTACACTCATCATTTTTTGACGGAAACTTGGCTATCCAAAGACTGCCGTCGGGCGCTTCAATATTTGCCTTTGGTCTTGCACCACCAAGTGATGAACCGGGTTTTATCAGTTGTTTCAACCATTTATCATTCAAAAAATCTTCATCAATTTCATAATTTCGTGAAGCTTCTTCAAGCGTTCTCAGTGTTGTCCATGGCGGTGCCGCTACATCAGAATCATTAGATAAAAACTCTCCGTCCTTATCAGTTTTAAATCGCAAAGCTCCCATTCGTGTTTCGTCATAAACGCCAAGTAAATAATCGCTTGTGTGAAGTTCTCGTGGCTTTCTTTTTTCTCTGTCGGCTTGAATTCTCTCACGCCTATTTATCAAAGCTCTGCCCCATCTGTCAGGACAAGAATCGGCAAAAATACCAAACTCATTCTTTGACGGAAATTGTCTGCCTGAATAAAAGAAAATATCAGGGTCAAGTTGATAAGAGAACTTCGTTTCTTTCAACCATTCATCAGAATATTCAAATGAATAATGCTCATTTCTTTTTGCGGTGTCAACAAACAAAGTGCCCATAAATCTTGACTCGGAAGAACTGAAACATTCATAAACATAAATTTCCATAATTTATTTCTCCTTGTTTGAAGCCCTTTTTTTAGTTGAAATATTCAAATCTTGAAGCTTTCTGCCAAACTCATCATCTTTTGCAACTTTTAGCAAATCTCTGTCCATATTATTAAGTGCGTGAAGAACGGCAGCGTAATTTCCTATTGCAACAGACGGACTACCTTTTTCAATATTCCAAAGAGTTGCTCTGCTAATATTCGCTCTTTCGGCAACCAATTCAGCCGATATATCTCTTCTCAAGCGAGCCATTTTAATTTGTTCACCCATCGTTTCTAATATTTCCATAGTTTGAGGTAATAATTCAATGGATTTCTTTCCCATGCTATCACTCCTTATGTTTAATATTATAAACACAAAATATGATAATGTCAATATTATTGAACGTAGTTTCTGATTTTATGATGTAATTATGCTCTTTTATGCAAAATTATAAATAATAGCATTTTGTTGTTTAATATCACCTTGTATGCCGATTGTTGACTATTTTCTAAGCGAATCAGATAAACAGACGAACTGCTGATGTTTCTGCAAATTTGACGCATTTGTAGCCGCTGTGTGGGACACTCTGACATATCAGTAACCGCAAAAATCTACACGCACATGATGGATGAAGTATTTGAGCAGAGCAGAAAGCGATTAGTTGAATATGCGAACGAAAAGATGGAAGAGCAATAAGACATAACGATATTATAAGAAATATTTGATAGAAGTACACCGAACAGTTGAATTGTTCAGTGTCTTTTTTGTTATGTTAAAAACTTGTTTTTTCAAATTGTTTATACCAATAAATATATTTGTAATTGTTTACCCTATATGCTATTATTATATTATAACTTCAAAGAGGAGATATGTATGCAAGAGTATAATTTAAATTCAGAAACAGACACAACCAAAATAATAATTGGGAAACTACAGAGGATGTTTTCATCTTGTCAAATTAATGTATTAGTTGGTTCAGCTTTTTCCTTGCCACAGTTAAAAACATTGGATAACATTGAAAGTGATTTAACAGCTGCTATATTGGAGGAAGATAAAAATAAAGAATATAAAATCAAAACAAATTTTTTTGAAAAATCAATTAAACCCATTCAAACAACCAATCCTAATGGCGAAGATTTCAAGGAAAAAAGAGAATTTATTAAAACAATTACCGATATTATTGATTTAAGAGAATCTTCGGTTGTACATAAGGGCATTAATATATTTACAACAAATTACGATAACTTTTTAGAGTTATCTATTGAAAAAAACAGTATTGATTATTTTGATGGTTTTAATGGTAGAATTGGACCAGAATTTTCAACTGCTAATTTTGGTAAACATATATCAAGGCAGTCCTCACTTACAGGTAGGCTTGCAGAAAAAGTAAGTATAAATCTTTACAAACTTCACGGATCAATATACTGGAAAGAAGATTCCGAAAAAATTGTTTTTGATGATTATCAAGAACGATTTGAAAGAATAAAAGCTGCTTCAAACAGAAAAGATTTTCTGGATGCATACAGCAGTTTGGCAATAGTAAATCCTGAAAAATCCAAATTCAATTCAACTGTAATGAACAGTAATTACTATGATCAAATTAGAATGTTTTCAAACGAAATGGATAGGCAAAATAGCTTAATGCTTGTTTTTGGATTTTCGTTTGCTGATGAACATATGTTACAAGTTGTTAAGCGAGCCTTAAAGTCAAACCCAACATTTACAATGTTATTATTCCCGTACAACGATAAAGATCTTGAATATTTTAGAAACCATTTTAAATTTAACAATAATGTATATTGCTATTACAAAAAGAATGATGGTTCCAAAACAATAGATAATTATGAATTAAACAATCTCAATGAACTGCTTTTGGAGATTTATAATGGAATTAAATGATGTACTAAAAATTGGAGAAGTATGTGAAGTATCTGGAAGAATGATAAAAGCAGGTATTTACAGTGAAAAAATACTGAATATTTAAATTATAATGGTGCAGTTATAAAAAATGTAAGTATCGGAAGTTTTGTTCTTATTAGAAAAGGATTTGCTAATATTGTAGGTAAAGTGGAAGGCGAATACATGAAAGATAATGTTGGAATTCCACAAGACATTAAACGAATTATTGGAATAGGTGTTCTTGGAACAATTGAAAATGAAAAATTTGTTCACGGTGTTACAAATTTGCCAATGATTGGAAATTCTGTTTATGTTATAACAGAAGACGTAATATCAAAGATATTTGCAAAAAATGCAACTGACAAGATCACGTTAGGGACGTTAATTGGATACGAGGAGTATCCATTCGAAATTAATGTACAAGAACTGTTATGCAGCCATATAGGCATATTTGGAAATACTGGTAGCGGTAAGTCTAACACATTGGCAAAGCTTTATTATGAAGTTGTTAGGAAATATGGTTCTTCAGCGAATTTTCTAAACAATGCTAAATTTATGATAATAGATTTTAATGGTGAGTATGCCAATGTATTTGATAACGCCAACATTTATAACTTTTCCACAAAAATTAGTAAAAAAAATAAAAAAGCAGTAAGATATCCAATTTCTTTAGAAGATATTACTGATGGGGAATTCTGGTCAATTATTTTAGAGGCAACGGATAAAACACAAAAGCCTTTTATTGAGAGATGTATAAGAAAGTTTAAAAAATTTTTAGGGGATTCAAATGATTACAATAAAGACAGTTTAAGTAGCATAATATATAATTCTAATGATAAAATTTTAGATTGCAGATTATATATTAGAGAAATATTTTACTTATTAGGAATAAAAGATCGTTTTTCTATTCTTGAAGAAAAATTAATGTATAATTATAAATATAAAACTTTTTATACCAAAGATCCTATCAAGGATAAATATGGTACAACTAAAGAAGAAATATATTCATTAATATTTGAAAACGATGAAAACTATAGTTTGAATTTTAAGAATTTAGATTATTTTGATAAGTTTAAACTAGTTCTTTACTGGAACTATTGTGAGGAAATTGGCAAATCATTTATTACAAAAGAACATATTGGACCCTTAATGGCTAGATCAAACAATAGAATAGACAGTTTATCGAAACTGTTTGAAATTAAAGATGTGCTTGATGATAAGACAAGTAATGTTAATGTTAATGTTATTTCATTAGTTGATGTAAGAGTTGATATGAGGAAAATTATACCATTGATAATTTGTAAAAAACTGTACTCTGAGAAAAAAGCATCTAAAGGTGATTCTTTAAATTCGTCATTACATATTATTGTTGATGAAGCACATAACATTTTGTCAACGACCTCAATTAGAGAAAGCGAAGAATGGAAAGATTACAGGCTAGAATGCTTTGAAGAAATAATAAAAGAAGGAAGAAAATTTGGAACATTTTTGACAATTTCTAGCCAAAGACCTTCAGATATTTCAGATACAATAATTTCTCAGTTGCATAATTATTTTATCCACAGGTTAGTAAACGAGGAGGATTTAAGAAAGATTCACAGAACTATTGCTTTCTCGGATAAATCTACGAATGACATGATTTCAATACTTCCTGCTGGAGGTTGCATATTTACTGGTCTTGCTTCAAATTTTCCAGTATTGGCACGTATCAATATTTTGCCAGAAGCAAACCAGCCAAGAAGTGAAAATGTTGATATTTCTAGAATATGGTATTAAAAATAATAGAAAGAAATAAATTAAGCTATTTACAGAAGTGACATTTATAGAAATGAAAAAATATTTGACAATAAGAAGCGAAAAAGAAATATTTACGATTATTGTACTATGGACACTTTGGATTACAATACATCAAAAATTATTTGTAAGAAATGTTTTTTGAATTACAAAAACACAATGAACAAGTTCGTAAAAAATGGGCAATAGAAAAAAGAGCCCTCTTGATGCAAAATAAACATCAAGAGGGATAGTCTTTCACATTTATTATTTAGATTTTTACATTGACATATCAAATGATGAATAATCCTCGGCAATATCGTTTTCAACATCTTCGTTGATGTCGTCATTGGCTTGCCAAGTTTTTTCCATAGCAAGATTATGGATATATTCTATTCTTTGGTTGATTGAAGATATGATTTTTTGTTTTCTTGCATCATTAATTAAATTTTCATCGGCATCATTCAATATGCCGAGTATTTCATTGTCGATGTTTTTCAAAGCGTCAAAGTCTATCCAATCAAAAGAGGTGACCAATTTTAACTGCTCAAAATGAGTTTTCTTGAATGGCTTGCAAACTATTAATGATTGTTTATCCATATTAGGTGTAACCTTATCATAGCCGAGCGATGAGCCACTGTCAAAAATCGGTGCAACATCAATCCATTCAAGCGTGTTTGCATTTCTGACAAGACCGAAATTATTGAGGTGTCTGTCCTCGTTGGCTATAATAAAATCAACTACAATCATTTGATCGATTTTATCAACGATGTCATCAATGCCCAAAGATTTGCAACAGTCAATATAATGCTGATAAACAGACAAGTGATTAGGTTTAGGATACCTTTGCAAAATTTTCCAAGCTGTAACAAGTTCCGTATCCCTTGAAATAAAATCTTCGCAAACGCTGTATGGCTTTTCGTCATCAATAATGACAGAATAATTGACATGGTCAACATTCAACTTATCCATAATCAATGATGCAATGGCCTCATTAAACGGCTGTTGTTCATAAGGCAAACTACCTGCTTTAAGTAAACAACGCTTTTGATTAATTATTTTCCATCTTTTCTTTAAGCAACCGTCAGATGTGTTGTCAGGTGAATTCAAACTGATATTTTCAGAATCCTTTGCCCTTCCGAACAGAATATCACCGACATCTTCTGAAAAATCATTATCAAAGAAATTTACTGCTTCCCATTCCAAATCAGAATTAATAGGCTTAACCCAATACTGATCCGAAAGGCTTAATCCATAGCATTTTGCCAAAAGCAGTTTTGGAGTGCTTACACGCAAAATTTCAAGTGCATCTCTTACACCCGATCTGCTTGCAGGAATTGAACGATCGGTCCACCATTTATTGAGCAAAGCTCTGTCGGCAGATAAATCGTCTTTGGTTGTGCCAACAGGGAGGTGAGCGAAGTTATATATTTCACCTATTTTGACGATTGAACCGGTTTCTTCATCTAATGATAAATCGGCTACTTTTATGTTTTTGTGCATCAAAGTATAGTTCATAACAACGCTCCTTCCTGACTTATTTTCATTAATTATTATACACACTTCCTTCCCTAAAATCAACTTTTAACACAAATCAATATCAATCTTCCGTTCAATTTGAATTCAAGTTATTTTTTCGTCTGCAAGGGGTCTTGACAGAAAATTATGAATTTGCTAATATGAAAACGGAGAGAA
>CABUAQ010000096.1 GCA_902489575.1 uncultured bacterium | reverse complement strand
ACTTATCAAATATGGAATATAAGAATGAAGCGGGGATAAACTGATGGATATTTTTTCGATATTTACCTTGTGCGGCGGTTTAGCATTCTTTCTGTACGGAATGATAGTCATGTCTGCCGGATTAGAGAAAATCGCCGGCGGGAAAATGGAAAAAATGCTGGAGAAAATGACATCAAATCCCGTAAAAAGTTTAATACTTGGTGCAGGTATTACAATGGCAGTTCAAAGTTCTTCTGCTGTTACTGTTATGCTTGTCGGGTTTGTTAATTCCGGCATTATGAAATTGTCTCAGGCTATTGGGGTTATTATGGGTTCTAATGTAGGAACAACAATAACTTCATGGATATTAAGTTTATCAGGTATTCAAAGCGATAATTTCTTTATAAGACTTTTAAAGCCTGAGTCTTTTACACCTATTTTAGCATTAATTGGGGTAGTGATGATAATGACCTCCAAAAATAATATGTCCAGACGCAAAAATATTGGAACATTTTTCTTAGGGTTTTCAATTCTAATGTTCGGAATGGGGTTGATGTCTTCCTCTATGAGTCCGTTAGCAGATGATCCGAAATTTGCTCAAGTCCTTACAATGTTTACCAACCCTGTATTTGGACTTTTTGTAGGGCTTGTTGTGACTGCAATTATTCAGAGTTCTGCTGCTTCTGTAGGGATGCTTCAGGCATTATCTATGACCGGAAGTATTTCATACGCGATGGCTGTGCCTATTATTATCGGGCAAAACATAGGAACTTGCGTTACCGCAGTATTGTCAAGTATTGGTGTGAACACAAATGCAAAGCGTGTGGCAGTTGTTCATGTAGCATTTAATGTATTGGGTGCATTAATTTTTTTACCTATATATGAATTCGGACATTATTTTATAAATTATCCGTTTGGAGAATCTGTTAATCCGTTTGGGATAGCGGTTGTCCACTCAATATTTAATCTTGTGACAACTCTGGTTTTATTCCCTTTTGCAAAATCTTTGGAAAAACTCGCTTTATTACTTGTTAAGGAAGATAAAGACGAAGCTGAAGTTATCATTGATGAAAGGCTTCTGCTTACCCCATCTTTTGCGATTACACAGTGCTATAAAGTTACAGCAACAATGGCAAAGGTTACAAGGGAGACTCTTGTAATGTCTGTTAGAATGTTGAAGCAGTATAACCCAAAAGTTGCAGAAGTTATTAACAAAAATGAAGTTTTAATTGATAAATATCAGGACACTTTGGAATCATTCTTACAAAAACTATCCGGCAGAGAATTATCAGATGAGGATAGTAATAAGATTTCTCAGTTAATTCTATCAATTTCTGATTTCGAAAAGATTGCAGATCATGCAATACATATTTTAAATATTGCAAACAAAATGCACCGGAAGGATTGGAAGTTATCCCCTGAAACGATTGAAGAATTAAAACATGTTGTAAATGCAGTAAAAGAAGTTTTTGATGTTACAGTGAATGCTTTTGTCGAGCATAATTTAGAGTTGGCTTACCATGTAGAGCCGTTAGAACAGGTCGTTGATGATATTGCTTATATGGCGAAGAAAAATCATATTAAGCGGGTTAAAAAAGATAAATCACATATAAGAAGGGGTTTTGTATATGCAGAAATTCTAAATGATTTAGAAAGAATTTCTGATCACTGTTCTAATATTGCGACAAATATTATTCAATCTATTTACTCATCAATACCTAAGCATATTCTTAAAAATCGCTTAAAAGAAGCTGATAATGGTGAATTTCAACATGAAGTTGATGAATTCAAGGTTAAGTATGCTGTTGAGCCTATTGTGTTATCTCGTGACTAGCGGAGGGGTGTTATGACTATAGTGATAAATGAAGGTACTTCTTTGGTTACATTGGAGCGTAATTATCCTGTTTCGATTTCTGAAATTGATAGGCAATATATGCTGAAACCGGCTGTATTGTTCAATTTTATGCAGGATTTGGCGGCAAAATCAATTGATCATTACGGACATCAATATTGTTGGGATGAGCTTTACAAAAAGGGTTTAGGTTGGTTTTTGATAAGATACAGGGTGGAGTTCGATGATTATCCTGTAAATGTAAGCGGGTTGAAAATTCAGACAGAAAGTCGTGGCTGCAATCGTATGACTGCGTATCGTGATTTTGAGGTGTTTGATTGTAATTCAAATAGACGCTATTTGAGGGCATCGTCAAGCTGGTTTATTGTTAATCTTGAAAATAAATCGGTTGTGAGTATTCAAAATGAATATCCTGATTTTTTAAGGTATGAAAAGCGTGAGGATGATTTGACATTACGTAAATTAAGCTCTTTTGAAACTTTTGATTTTCAAAAAGTTTTTCATGTCAGATATGATGATTTAGATATAAATGACCATGTCAATAATACTGTTTATATCACCTGGGCAATGGAAGTTTTGGATTATAAATTCAGAAGTTCTCATAAGTTAAAAACTATGGATATTTATTTTAAGCACGAAGTTAAATATGGGGACGATATTATTTCTCAGGTTCGATATGATATGGAAAATTTATCGACAGAGCATGTAATAAAAAATGTAAATACAGGAGAAGAACTGTGTTTATTAAGATTTGAATATCAAAGTTTATAGTCAATATGAAATATTTATGATATAATTTCTTGAAAGAAAATAATGTTGAACAGGGAGATATATGTATGAAAGAGAATATTTTGTCACTGCTTGATCAAAATACAAAACTGTATGGTGAAAGAATTGCTCTTGGTAAACGAAATCGTTATGGATGGAAAGAATTAACATATAAGGGGTTGAGTTTATTAACAAAACAGTTTGCAAGTTATTTAATAACCGATTTGCAGATGGCAAAGGGTGAAAAACTTGCGATATTATCAGAATCAATGCCGGAGATGGGGGCGTGTCTTTTTGCTGCTGTAATTTCAGGTATGGTTACAGTGCCATTGGATAACAAATTGACAATATATGAATTAGAATCTATTCTAACAAGTTGTCAGCCTGCTGTGCTTGCTGTATCTCAAGCTAATTTGGAAAAAGGGCTGGAACTTCAAAAAAGGATTTCATCTATTAAACATATTATAATTATGGATGAGCCTAAACATGATTCGAAGTATCCGAGCTTATATGATTTACCGACAGGCAGAGAGTGTAAATGGCGTCATCGTTCATTAAGAGATACTGCACTTATTATTTATACATCTGGGACAACAGGTGCTCCGAAAGGTGTACAGACAACCTTTGGGAATATGACATCTCAAGTTTGGGGAATGTCTAAGATTTTACCTGAAATTTTACCGCATGATAATGTTAATTTGTTGTCAATTCTTCCGATGAACCACTTGTTTGAATTGACTGTAGGTTTTTCAACTTTTTTAAATAGAGGGTCATCTATTTTTTATCCTCAAAGTTTGAAACCAAAAGATGTTTTGGGAGATATGAGAGAAAAGAAAATTGATTTTATGATTGTTGTACCTGCGTTTATGAAACTTTTGAAAAACACAATAGAAGCAGAAATAAAATCATGGCCGGATGAAGAAAAACTACTATTTGAAAGATCTTATGCAGCTGCTGAATATATTACTGATTATTCTATAAAACGTCAGTTATTCAGAAGTATTCTTGCAAAATTCGGGGGTAATTTCTATGGATTTATTACAGGCGGAGCTCCGCTAGATCCTTCTGTCGGTGAGTTTTTTGAAAGAATTGGAATAAAAATATTCCAAGCTTATGGATTGTCAGAAACAAGTCCTATAATTTCAATTGACCGTGGTGATGATAGAAAATTACTGTCAGTGGGATTAGTTCTCGATTCTTATGATGCAAAAATTGATTCTGAAACAGGTGAATTACTTGTTAAAGGCCCTTCTGTTATGAAAGGTTATTATAATAATCCGGAAAGGACGGCTGAGGTTTTAGAAGAAGACGGCTGGCTTCATACCGGAGATATCGGAGAATTTGATTCTGATGGAAGACTTTATATTACCGGTCGTATTAAAAATATGATTGTTTTATCGGGTGGGAAGAAAGTTTTTCCTGAAGAGGTTGAGGCTGTATTGGAGCAGTGTCCCTATTTTGCCGAAATTTGTGTTTTTGGTGCGACAAGAACTTCAGGTGCTAAAGATGGTACTGAAGAAATCATGACGGTTGTTGTTCCAACTCAAGATGTATTGGATAAATACAAGAATGAAGATGATTTGCAGGCTTTTATCGGACAAGAGATTAAGAAACTTTCTGTTCAGTTAGCAGCCTACAAACGCCCTGTTAATATTGTTGTCCGCAAAGAACCGCTTCCAAGGACTGCAACAAGAAAAGTTAAACGAAATGTAGTAAAAGAAGAAACAATGGCTTGTTATTAATTGAAATTTTATAATAATCAGGGCAAGGTTTTTGAAATCTTGCCTTTGTTATATAGTTAAGTTTGTATTGGAAATGAATTATGAACAAATTATTAAATAAAGCAAAACAAACTCATAATCTTGAAAAATCAGAGATAGTAGAGCTTTTAATTATGTCGGATGCTTCTGATTTATTCAAAGCTGCAGATGAAGTCAGACAATTGTATGTTGGTAATGAAGTTCATTTGAGAGGGTTAATTGAATTTACTAATATTTGCCGTTGTAATTGTCAATATTGCGGCATAAGAGTTGAAAATAAAAGTGTAAACAGGTATAGATTATTAAAAGATGAAATCATTTTGGTTGCAAAACAAGCCGTTGATAACGGTTTTAAAACGATTGTTTTACAAGGCGGCGAGGATGTGTTTTTTGATAAGGATGTTATGCGTGAAGTTATTGAAGGAATTAAAAAGTTTGACGTTGCATTAACCTTGAGTATTGGTGAAAGAAGTTTTGAAGATTATAAAGCGTTTAAACAAGCAGGTGCCGACAGATTTTTATTAAGGATCGAAACTACTGACAGAAATTTATACAAAACAATGCATCCGAATATGGATTTTGATAATAGAGTCAGATGTTTAAAATACTTAAAAGAGCTTGGTTATGAAACGGGGACAGGTTGTTTAATAGGATTACCAAATCAGAGTGTAGAATCCTTGGCTGATGATATTCTCTTTTTTAAAACTGTTGATGCGGATATGGTTGGTGTAGGTCCCTTTATTCCTCATCCTCAAACTCCGTTAGCCAAATCAGCTCATGGAAGTTTTGATTTATCTTTACGGGTTATGGCAATTACAAGGCTTCTGCTTCCCGACATAAATATCCCTGCAACAACGGCTATGGAAACGCTGTATCCAAATGGAAGAATGATTGCATTACAATCCGGTGCGAATGTTTTTATGCCCAATGTTACAGGTCTGGTAATTGCTCAAAACTATGAAATTTATCCAAACAAAGCGGGTATAAACGGATGCTACAAAGGTGTTATTGAAGCTATTTCTGATAAACTTTCCGTAATTGGAAGGACTGTTTCAAAAAACAAAGGTTTTCGGGGTGGTAAATAAGTTATTTGTTTATTTGAGCAGGTTGAATTGTTTGGTCTTGTTCAGGTTTATCATTTTTTTTATCTACCCCCAGAACTTTTAATATCGGGTGAATTAAAGGATGAGAGGCAATTGGTGCAATAATTGCTAATCCCGTAACTGAACCTGCAATTGAACTTATCTCAATTAATCCTTTTGCAAAGTTTTCATTGATATTTTCTTTTACAAACTTATCGCCTGATTTTAAGTTTTGATTTATTTCATTAAGTTTTGCGATCTTTCCTGTTTCATCGAGCTTATGATAGTTTAAGAACTCTCCTGAGTTTTTAAATGCCTGAAACACAGGTTCATTTTTGTATAGTTTTTTAGCGGCTGCAAAGGTACATTTTCTAAGCAGTGGCATAACAGCAGCTAAATAAATTCCTAAACAGGTTAATTGATATAAAAATTCTTTGGTAGAAGAATACTTTTTAGTTTGATTGTCTATATTTTTGTCCATTAAAATAAATGCAGGACGTCCAACTGCTTTTAGGCAAGTTTCTGTGGTAACCTGAGTAATTGTACTTTGGGTCATATTATATAGAGTTGGGTTTGATATTAAATTTTGTATTCCGTTTATCATATTATCCTACCCTCATACCATTGTTTGTAAAACTTCCAAGATTAATATTGTGAGTGTTATACCTGCTCACATCCAGCATGTGTCCGGTTTGTGATATTGGCACTTTAAGCTCCGGAGTTTCAGATGTAATATCAAGTTTTGCAGCTGACGGGTTTTCATTATTGTTGTCTTTACTATTTTTGTGAAAAATTTTGTCTGTAAAAGGTTTAACAACAAGAGAACAAAGTCCTGGAATAACAACGAGGGCAGCGGTACATACCCCTACAAAGCGAAGATTATGTTTTGCTTTTGCCGCTTTTTCTGCATCTTTTATTAGTGCGGCGCCTTTGCCTGCCAGCGCTCCGCATGCCAGATATGTTGGAATTGCTATAACTTCGGTTAAGCCTTCTCTCAATGCTGTATATTTCTTTGTTTCCGGAGATTCTTTTTTATCCATCATTGTGAATAATGGTCTAAAAATCCCTTTTGCTGTAGCGATTGCAACCACCGCATATGCAGGATTATTATCCTTTGCGACAGATTCGCATATTTTTTTAAATCCGCTGCTTAATGACATTTATTTTTACCCGTTATATTAAAAAGTCTGATATGATTAATGTAAATAGTTAACATGTAACCACCATTTATTTTAAATCAAACAAAAAAAAATTTTGCTAGTAATATGAAAAATTTTACGATTAATGATAATAATTAATAAAATTTTAATATTTAAAGCAGGTCAATTC
>CABUAQ010000095.1 GCA_902489575.1 uncultured bacterium | reverse complement strand
TAATATAATTAATCTTTTTCATACTTCCAGCTATTCTTAATTCCAACGAGCCTCATTTGAGGCTCTTTTTTTAGAATGCTGTTAATTACAATTCCTCTTTACAATCTAAAATCAAGTTACTTTCTTTTCATACGAAATTTACTAACCAATTAGAAAAAAGGTTTGTTTATATTGCGTTAATACACAGCAGCGTTAAACTTTAATATGCAGCCAAAACTTTATCCATACAGACGGTCACCACTTTTTGTCCCACACAACACCTCCGGCAAACTCCGGATACTCATTAAGTAAAGTAAAACTTGTTACTAACTATAATTTTACCAGGTAAATAACTCTTTTGTTGAATTAACTACATTCCGGAATAAATTAACTTTTCGATTAACTTTTTGCGCATTTTTATAAACATCAGTATTCCAATATGAATACCAAGCATCATCATCCCAAGAACGATTTCCATACCAAAAATCATACGAACAATTTCTACCATTATATTTTCTACAACGTTTATTCCATTTTTTATACTGTTTTTGTTTACATTTTTCGGAATCACCATACCCCTGACAGCAAGGATTTAATTTTGATGAAATAACTCCGCAATAATAATCATTTTCATAATATCCGGCATAAGCACTGCCGCATAATATAATTAAAGATAAAAATGTAATAAATAATCTAACCATTTAGCAAATACCCCGCAAAATTTTTAATAAGACGGCTGCAGAGAAATATCCGCAACCGTTATATACTGATAATAAATTAATTAGTCTTTTTTCTTCAATGTTGGAAAAGCAATAACATCACGGATTGAAGGAGAGTTAGTCAACAACATAATCAATCTGTCAATACCTACCCCAAGACCCCCCATTGGAGGTACACCATGTTCTAATGCACAAATATAATCCTCATCAATCGGCATAGCCTCGTCATCTCCGGCAGCTTTGGCCTCCATTTGGGCTTCAAACCTTGCTCTTTGATCAATCGGATCTGTCAATTCTGAAAACGCATTTGAAATTTCCCATCCGTTAACACGTGTTTCAAAACGTTCAGTCAATCTAGGATTAGCTCTGTGAACTTTTGCCAGTGGAGAGATATCTCTTGGATAATCGTAAATATGAATAGGCTGAATTAAAGAACCTTCAATTTTTTCTTCAAATACTCTTTCTACAACCTGCCCCCAATTATCACAATCATCTGCATTGACATTTACAGATTTAGCTTTTTCTTTAGCTTCCTCTACTGTTTCAATTTTATTAAAGTCAATACCTGTAGCTTCTTCAACTGCACCCAGCATTGTTTTTCTATCCCAAGGCGGAGTTAAATCAATTTCATTTTCACCATACTGGATTTTTGTAGTTCCCAAAACTTCTTGAGCAACGTAAGCTACAAGATTTTCAGTTAATTCCATCATATCATTATAATCAACATAAGCCTGATACAATTCCATCATAGTAAATTCGGGATTGTGACGGGTATCAATACCTTCGTTTCTGAAACTTCTGTTAATTTCAAAAATCTTTTCACTCACACCGCCAACCATCAAGCGTTTTAAATAAAGTTCAGGTGCAATTCTCAAATACATATCCATATCCAATGTATTATGGTGAGTGATAAAAGGTCTTGCATTAGCACCGCCGGCCTGTGGATGAAGCATTGGTGTTTCAACTTCCATAAAACCTTTATTGATTAAATACTCTCTTACTTTCTGAATGATTAAACTTCTTTTTTGAAAAGTTTTTTTAACATCATCATTCACAATCATATCAACGTATCTTTGACGATATTTTGTTTCCACATCAGTTAGTCCATGGAATTTTTCAGGGAGTGGCAATAAAGATTTTGATAAAATCTTCAATGACATTGCCTTAATTGTTAATTCCCCGCGCGGAGTTCTTCTTATAGAACCGTAAAAACCAACAATATCACCTATATCAATCGTTTTCAATGTTTTTAAATCTTCGTCTGAAAGATTTTCTTTGTGTGAAAAAATTTGAATTTTACCGGATGCGTCAACTAAATCAATAAACATACCGGTATTTCTATTAGCCATAACACGACCTGCGACATGATAACAATCTTCAAGTTCTTCACCAGCGGCAAGATCTTTATACTTATCCTGTAAATCCTGAGCCATAATATCTTTTTCGTATCCGTATGGGTAAGGATTAAGTCCTCTTTCTCTCAAATTTTCCATTTTTTGAATACGAACCTGGCGAATTTGACTTTGAGAAGATGTTGATTCTTGATTTTTTTCTTTCATTTCAGCCATATTTTTATCCCTTATATATAATTATACAACTCTACCAGATAATAGTAGCACAAAAGAACAAAATTTAATAACATTTTGCAGGTAATACACTATTATCATTGCCAGGATGGTATCTATCCGGAGAAACAATCCATTTATATAATTTCTGCCGGTAATATAATTGATACATTTACCCCTTGACTGAACTAATCAAACATAAGATAATTTATTTATGTTCAAGTATTACGGAAAAACTGCACCTTATTTATTTCTGTTGCCTGCAGGAATTATTTTGCTGATATTCTTTTTCATACCGTTTTTCCAAACGATATGGCTAAGTTTTTTAGATTATTCAAACAGTATATATAGTGCAAGTTTTTCAGGACTGCAAAATTATATTGATATACTTCATAACCCCATATTTTATAAAGTGATGATAAATACAATAATATATTTGGTTGCAGCGGTGCCAATACTTGCAATAATTCCTCTTTTTCTTGCAATCCTTATAAACCAAAAAATCCGGGGAATTACAGTTTATAAAATACTCATCTATCTGCCTGTAATTGTTTCAATAGTTGTCGCAGCTATTGCTTTTAAATGGCTTTATGCAGAACAAGGAATTCTTAACTATATACTCAATGTTTTCCATATAAATTCGATAGGCTGGCTTACAGACCCAAAATATGCAATTTACTCGGTAATTATTGTTACTATATGGAAAGGTATCGGTTATTATATGATGATTTATCTTGCAGCACTTATGAGCGTACCAAAAGAATTGTATGAAGCCTGTGATATTGACGGTGCCGGTTTTTTAAGAAAACATCTGACAGTAACAGTTCCGCATATTATGCCGACAATAGCATTGGTCACAACAATAAGCTCTATATCTGCCATGAAAATCTTTGCGGAAATCTATGTAATGACAAAAGGCGGTCCGCTAAATTCTACAAAAACTATTGTTTACTATATATATGAAAAAGCTTTCGAAAATCTTGATCTTGGTTATGCATCAGCTATGTCTGTAATTCTGCTTATTATTGTTATGATTTTTTCTTTAATAAATATTTTTTGCTTTGAAAGGAATAAATATCAATTATGAGGTGGAATTACAATATAAAACTAAAAAATCTTTGGATACATGCTATACTTATCTTTGTATCGTTATTGTCAATTTTCCCTTTTATATGGCTGTTATCAACCTCATTGAAAGGAAATGCTGAAAACATTTTTGCATATCCGCCGACAATTATGCCAAAAGATTTGACATTTGCGAATTACACAGGAGTCTGGCAGAAAGTTGACCTGATGCGTTACTTTATAAACAGTATGATTGTCGCCGGCGGAACTGTATTACTAAACCTTATACTATCATCTCTGGCAGGCTACCCGCTGGCAAGAATGGAATTTAAGGGTAAAAAAATTGTATTTTTCTCGATACTGGCGACAATTATGGTTCCATTCCAGGCAATTATGCTCCCTGTGTACCTCATAACATTAAAACTACACCTTGTAGACAGTGTTAATGATACAATGGGATTTATAGGATTGATAATGCCGTTTGCAGTTAGTGCTTTTGGAATTTTTCTTATGCGTCAGGCATTTCTCTCTATACCAAGAGAAATGGAAGAAGCTGCTATCGTTGACGGGTGCAATGCATTTCAGGTATTTTGGAAGGTTTTACTCCCTATGATAAAACCGTCACTGGCAGTTCTTGCCATATTTACTTTCATCGGTTCCTGGGGTGAATTTTTGTGGCCAAGTATTGTTTTAACAAAAGAAGCAATGTATACTTTGCCTGTCGGGGTTAACAATCTGCAAGGAATGTTTTCTTCAAACTGGAGATTTATTGCAGCAGGTTCTATAATTTCCACAATCCCGATTGTTATATTTTTTCTGGCTATGCAAAAATACTTTATCTCAGGTGAAAACGAAGGAGCTGTGAAAGGCTAAAAAACTTAGTCTGCACGTTTTTTCAAAAAGTCAGTAACAAATTCAGGATAACTATCCAAAATACTTTGTGAAGCGGATTCACTCTTATACCAGAATGTAGTTATACTTGCCCAGTCCGGAAAAATTGCATCATCTTTTAGGTAATCTCTGATTTCTACAAGAAACTTATCAGGGTCAATTGCAGGATTTGGGTGCTTGAATAATTCGTCTTTTATTGCTTTTTGCAACATTTGTTTTGATGGTATAGCACCATGTTTCAGTTCCCATTCAATATTATCAATTATATTAACTACAGTTTGAGCCCTTTGTGGATTCATCACTCTTGTTAGAGGTTGAATTTCTGAAGATCTCAGATTCTTACCAGTAACGCCGTTATATTCATGAGCCTCGGTTTTTACTTCAGGTTTATATTCTCCCGAAATACCTTTTGTTTGTCTAAATTCTTTTGTTTCAAGCGATATTTTAGTTGGGTCTTTACGCTCTAAAATTCTTTTTGGGGTATCTAAATATTTAGCAATAGGCTTCCACTCATCAAATTGTTTAATACAATCAGAAACATTATCTTCTAACTGTCTTACATTTACTTTATTTTTTGCACCTGTTTCTAATACAGCTGCTCTTAATAATTCATATGAAGGTGATTCACCTTGCTGAATTTTTTTACCAATTCCGTCCAAAACTTCTGAAATAGATGTTTTCATATCAGTCGACACGTTAACAAAGTTTTCGTTAATGAAATCAAGTTCGGCTTTTGTAAAGAAAGTTCCTTCAGTACCGTTTAACCCCATTCTGGAAGACGCTTGAACAACAGGAGCTTTTAAACCGAACCCTTCTGTATATTTTTTCACAAGGGCAGTTGCTTGATCCGGATAAATATCAGACACAGATTTACGGAAATCTATAGCATTCCAGGTATAACTGTCTCTCATTTTCAAAAAGAATTGATGTTCAATATCTGATTTATCAAGGTTAGTACCACTAAGACGTTTAGTCAGAACATCATTTAACAACTCTTTTGACGGAACTTCGCCGGCGGCAATACGAGCACCAATAGTATTATAAATATCGGTTAAAGCACTTGCTCTATCATCCCCCATTCTATTTATACTTTGGCTCATACGGGAATCAAGACAGTTGATATTTAGCCCTAAATCTTGTCTTAAAGTATTTACAGTATATTTATCAACAGATTTTAATTGGTACTCCTGACCTTTTAATACAAGCTTACTGTGCAGGGCTTCAATACTATTCAATACCGTTTCAACATCTGCAACTTCACCTGATTTAACCAGGGTTAATAAATTTCCTATACTGTTATTTAAATCAGTAATTTCAGAAACCGGTGTTGTATAGTCAAAACCATACTTAGCATATTCATCTATTTTTGATAATGCTTCTGAAATTTCAGCTGATGATATTGAATTGGCAGATTGCGCAGCTAACGGTGATGCCAGTGCGTCAGTTGAATTAGAGAAAAGTCCATCCACGTTTCTTTTAACGAAATTAATAAATCCGCCTTCTTTAGGTGAAACCGTACCGGCAATATTAACATTATCTAAATCCAGCTGCCATTTTGGCATACCAAAATCTACTAACATCTGCTTGAATTCAGGCGAATATTTACTCATATCACCCTCAGCTGCAACTGCGATAAATTCTTGAGTATTATTATAAGCATATGGTATATGTCCTTCAGAAATACCTGCACGTCTGAATTCATCTACGAATTTACAGTGTTCAAAATCAGGGACCTCAGTCGGGTTACCATTTATAACTTCTGTCTTTTTAGGCATTATTTCATCCAGATTATACTTAGCAGGGATATTACCGCGCGCCAAATCATTAGTATGAGTCATCTCGTGTCTTAATGACCATTTAACAGAGTATAAACTCATACCAGAAAATGCTAAAGAACCATTGAAAGATGGTTCGGAATATGCAGCCGAAGCACTCTGCCCATATGCTGATGTTGTGTCATACCAATTAGATTTTGCACTGGAAAAATCTATTACAGGAGGGTATTTTGCTTGTGAGCCACTTGCAACTTTCCATTTCGCAAACTCGTTATCCATATAATCAAATACTTTATCTGCATTAGTATAATCTGAAGATAGCATCAGCTTCACACCATATTTTTTATCAAATAATTTACATCTATTGATAATACGGCTATCAACATTCATATCTGATAAATGCTTTAAGTAATAATCGTTATATAAATAATTTGCCATGTCAGAATTCGGAAAGTTTTTCATATACTGGCGCATACCGTACAATTTACTTTCAACAGCAAGATCAGACCTTAAATCTGCCGCAGAACGTCCTCTAAATGGAGTAGAGCTGCCTCTTCCATCCATAAATTCACCCAAGTCTACCCCGCTTTGTCTGGAATAAGTAGCCATTCTGTCAATAGCAGATCTTCCTTTATAGTCATCGGCCGCAAATATTGAATACTTATTGTTATAAGTATTTACAGCATCGGCAAGCGATTGAAATTCTTCTAACTTTTTATAATCAAGAAAATCTAACTGCTTTAAACTATTATTTATATATTCTTTAATTTTAGGGTCTTCAACGTACTCTAGAATTTCATCAAATTCCAGCAATTTTGTTTTATAAGATCCGGAAAGGTACAAACCTTTAGTTAGTCTTTTTAATTCCGGATTATCAGGTATACCTGTCTTATATCTCTGACTTTGAGATACGTTACCACCATCTGTTACTCCACCGGTTTTACCGCCGTTACCACCATCTGTTACTCCACCGGTTTTACCGCCGTTACCGCCATCTGTTGCTCCACCGGTTTTGCCGCCGTTAC
>CABUAQ010000094.1 GCA_902489575.1 uncultured bacterium | reverse complement strand
GAGGCTCGAACTCGCGACATCCTCCTTGGCAAGGAGGCATTCTACCACTGAATTACCCCCGCATATTCGGTTATATTTCCATTCTACATGCTAAAAAAAATATTTCAAGCACTTTTTATTATTTTATTTTGTAAAGTTTTATTTAATTATGTACAAAAGGTAGCAACATTTTGTATCCTGTAACGTTTTACAGAAAAAGTATAATATACAGAAAGGATTATTTTAAAATGTCATTATTGTCAAAAGTTAGCACACATATTGCGGATGAAGCTGCAAAACTTCCAAACCGTTTCACAGGTGGTTTTTCACCAATTGGAGCAGTAAAACGTACTCCAAGAACGAATACCACAGAAGAACTGATGGCATCAATAAATGCATATGCAAAAGAAAATCCTGAAATTGCAGAATTCACAAAACAAATTAAAGACATGAATCCGCAACACCTTGGTTTAGCTCAAGATATAATCGATTTATCAAACATACAAGAAATGTTACATACCAATATAAATCTTAAACAAGAATCCAAAATCTCCGGAAAGACTAATTTGGGAGTCATTTTGAACATGCTCCCAAAAGTTAGTAAACAAAATCCTGCAGCTCTTGATCTGACTCAAACAGTAATTAACAATTCTGATACAATTAACTCAAAATATTTCCTAACTAAGTTCTTTGGTTACGATCTTGAAAAGGCAAGCGCAGCCACAGAACAAATAAAAGCAGTGGAAAAAATGGTCCCGGGTATTGCGAAAGATACATTATCCGGAGGTTACACAATGGACTATTCTAAAAATAATGAATTTTTCAATTTTATCATGCACCTGTGCTCCTTAGACTCTAAGCCTGAAAACCTT
Organism: uncultured bacterium; assembly: GCA_902489575.1. Lineage (GTDB taxonomy): Bacteria > Cyanobacteriota > Vampirovibrionia > Gastranaerophilales > Gastranaerophilaceae > Zag111. Next base: position 6,214 of record CABUAQ010000094.1, on the reverse strand, counting down.
AAAATGCTTAAAAGTATAATTGACTCAATTGAAAAATTCTGCAAGAAAACAACACCTTCTTGCAATCTTGATGACATAAGGCTTGGTGATACCGCAACCATAAAAAGTAATATAAAACATTTGCCTAATCTTTTGAAAAATGCGGAAGCTCAAGGTAAAAATGTAGATATTTCAGGATTCTTAACAAAAAATATCAATTTAGACTAAAATATTTATCAAAACTAAAAATTAAAAGAAGCAGTTTACTATTAAACTGCTTCTTTTAAGTCCGTATCCATTGATTTTATTGAAATATCAATTTTATCACCAAAACCTTTTTTGATTGAATTTACCAGATCATTTGATGAATTCACCCAAAACATAGATGATGCCAAAATTTTAATATCGCCCGTCAAGTCTTTTAATTTAAGCATTACAGGGTCAGAACCGTTATGTTTGCATAAAATCCCTTTAAGTAAAAATAACTCTTCATATTTCATTTCCTTCTTCAATTCAAGAGTCAAAATATTTGAATTATCCACGGGTTTTACAGTATCTATAAGGATTATTGACGGATCATCATCCCCGCGGCGGCTTACCTTTCCTGATACAATGACCCGCTGCTCATTTTGCAAAAAATCATTGTATTCTGCAATTTTTGAATTAAATGCAAGAGTATCAATCTTACCTGTTAAATCCTCAACTGTCACAAAACGTGCAAACTTTGACGGATCATTTTTTGTCGGAATTTGTTTCGTTGCGGTAACAAGCCCGCATATTGTAACAACTTTCTCATTCGGAACATCCGGAATTTGAGAGATTTTATGTGTCATCAAAAATGGTAATTTATCCCTTATTGTTGAAAGCGGATGGCTTGTTACGTAAAATCCTAGGAATTCTTTTTCAAAAATCTGAATTTGTCTTGCATCATATTCTTCATCAGAGCCTGACAACGAGAATTTAGCACTGTCAATAGATGAAGTATCTCCAAGCATATCAAATAAACTTCCCTGACCTGATTCTTTTTCTTTTGCTTCTTTTGAGGCAGTAGCTGTAATATATTCCAGATTATCCATTAATTGTTTACGGCTTTTCTCAATATTTGCAAACGCTCCGGCTTTTATTAAACCTTCAAGAGTTCTCTTGTTTGTACATTTAGTATCAACCCGCTTAATATAATCATATATGGACTTAAATTCCCCATTTTCTTCACGTTCTTTTATGATATCTTCAATTACACCTTCTCCTACCTGTTTAATAGAAGCAAGACCAAACCTAATATCATTTCCGTCAGGAGTAAATGTAGCAAGCGAATGGTTAATATCAGGCGGAAGAACTTTTATTCCTTTTTTCAACGCTTCTTCAATATACAATTGAGTTTTTTCCTGATCGCCTGAGACACTTGATAATAAAGCTGACAAATATTCAACCGGATAATGACATTTCAAATACGCCGTTTGATATGCAACAAACGCATATGCCGCAGAATGAGACCTGTTAAAACAGTATGACGCAAAACTTAAAATTTGGTTAAACAATGTCTCTGCACCTTTTGGTGTCATACCATGTTTTGCAGAACGTTCAATGAAAAGACCTTTTTGTTTTTCCATTTCATCGACTTTCTTCTTACCCATCATACGTCGAACCATATCAGCTTGACCTAACGTATAATCTGCAAGTAACTGGAATACCTGCATAATTTGCTCCTGATACACAATTGTACCGTAAGTATCTTTAAGAACAGGTTCTAGCAGAGGATGAGCGTAAGAAATTTCCTGACGACCATGTTTACGTTCAACAAAGTCGTCAACCATCCCCGAATCCAAAGGTCCAGGACGGAAAAGTGCAACCAGCGCGCCTAAATCTTCAAAAACATCCGGTCTTAGACGTTTTACAAGGTTTTTCATCCCTTGAGATTCCAATTGAAATACACCATCGGTATCACCGTTCATAAGCATATCATACGTAGGTTTGTCATCCAACGGAATATTATTAATATCAATGTCAATCCCCTGACGCTTTTTAACCATATCAACCGTCTTATAAATAGTAGTAAGGTTTCGTAAGCCTAAAAAATCCATTTTTAAAAGACTTAAAACTTCAGTAACAGCATGAGGAGGATAGCCGGTTTGAATAATTCCATCCTTTGATGGCTGAACAGGAAGAATTTCATCTAAAGGTTTCGGAGCAATAATAACCCCTGCGGCATGGGTACCGGTATTATTTTTTAAACCTTCGATACCTACTGCAAGATCAATAAGTTTTTTCATACCTACAGTTTTACCTTCTGTAGGATCAATCACAATTTGCTCATCTTTGTCATAAAGCGCTCTCAATTCAGAACCTTCATATTCCATTGCTTTTTTAAGGGTTTTGGCTTTATCATTGATGCTCATAGCATATTCAATAGCAGGTTCAATTAGACCTGCGAGCCTGTTACTCTCGGAAAACGGTACTTTTAGAATTCGTGCAACACCTTTAAATGCAGCTTTAGCTGCATAAGTACCGAAAGTAATAATTTGGCAAACTCTGTCTTCTCCGTATTTTTTAGATACGTAGTCAATAACCTCACCACGGCGTTCAATACAGAAATCTATATCAACATCGGGCATTGTAAAACGTTCAGGATTCAAAAACCGTTCAAACAAAAGTTTGTGTTCTATAGGGTCAAGGTCTGTAATTTCAAGGGCATAAGCAACAACAGAACCTGCAGCCGACCCTCTTCCGGGACCTACCGGGATTCCATTTGTTTTTGCAAAATTTATAAAATCCCAGGTTATCAAAAAATATGCAGCAAATCCCATCTGCTCAATTACACCAAGTTCATACTGAACCCTGTCCTTAATCTCTTTTGAAACTTCACCGTAACGTTTTTTTAAACCACAGTGTACAAGATATTCAAGATAAGTTTCAATTGTATACCCCGGAGGAACTTTATAATCAGGTAACGGGCTTTTGCCAAGTTCAAGCATAACATGACATTTTTCAGCAACTTCAACCGTATTTTTGATACACTCATCAAACATGTCAGGTTCCATCCATTTAAAAGCATCTCTTAATTGTGATGGAGTCTTCACATAAAATTCATTATTCGGAAAATGAAAACGATTTGGGTCATCTTTGTCACTGTTTGTCTGCATGCAAAGAAGAGTATCATGCATATCAGCATCTTCAAGACGCAGATAGTGCGAATCATTGGTTATAACCATTTTTATATCAAGTTCTTTTGCTATTTTTATCAAGTCAGGATTTGTACGTTTTTGCTCTTCAAGATTATGATCCTGAAGTTCAATATAATAATCATCACCGAACAAATCTTTATATCTTTTAGCAACAGCCTTCGCACCCTCGTAATCATTTTTTAGAAGTGCCTGTAAAACCTCACCGCCTAAACAAGCAGAACAACATATTAACCCTTCATGATGCTGTTCAAGAAGTTCCCAGTTAATTCTCGGTTTCATATAACGCCCCTTACACCAGGCAACTGATGTAAGTTTTATTATATTAGCATAGCCCTTATTATCTTTTGCCAGCAAAATCAAATGATAACAAGGATTGTTATTCTTATCATGTTCTGTAATATCACCATCGTGCACATAAAACTCACTGCCCATAATAGGCTTAACCCCGGAATCTCTGGCAAGCTCATACAATTCCATATCGCCGTACATAACTCCGTGATCAGTAACCGCAACCGCAGGAAAATTATTCTCCTTACAAAACTCAATCAGATCCTTGATTCTAATGGCTCCGTCGAGTAAAGAATATTCTGTGTGCAAATGAAGCGGTACATATTTTTGTGCAATGTCTGTCATAACAAAAGTCTAGCAAGAACAAAAAACATGATAAAGATAAAAATACAAGAAATTAATAATTATTAATTAAGCCGCATATTACTTAATATTACAAATAAAGCCCATAAACATCAATCAACTTTAATATAGTATCCCACACAATTAACACTAAAGTATCAAGAACCGGAAAATCATTACCCGTTTCAAATTTACAAATTTTCTCAAACCAAATCTTCACCATGCCGATCTCAAAAATTCTGAACACTAAAAATTTAATTAGCCAAAGATAATAACCGACAACAATGCAACAACAATCAGTGCAATATTGTAATGCAAAAATGTCGGAACACATGTATCCCAAATATGGTTATGCTGGCCATCAGCATCTAACCCTGCAGTAGGACCCAACGTAGTATCAGAAGCAGGGGAACCTGCATCTCCCAATGCAGCTGCAGCTGACAATACAATTATTATTGAAGGAATACTAAACCCTAATTTCAAGCATATAGGAACGTATAAAACCGCAAGAATAGGAATAGTCCCGAAAGAAGTCCCAATCCCCATCGTGATAAACAACCCGACAAAAAGCATTAAAACTGTCGCTATAAGCTTGTTTGACATCATGTAAGGAGTAATAGCATTAACAAGCGAATCAATACCGCCTGTTGCTTTCATTACACTTGCAAAACCTGCAGCTACCAGCATTACAAATGCAACATACCCCATAAGCCCTACCCCTTCATTTATAAGTTTATCCATCTTATCATGATCAATCGCCTTCAAACCGAATATCACAGCCAACCCGACCAATGCACCCAACGGCAGCGAGTTTGTCCACAGTTGCACCAAAAGAGTTAAAACAGCTGCAGCCAATGTAATATAATGATTTTTTGTCAGGTGTAAGCTATCATTTTCTTCTGTCAGTTTAATTTCCAGATTCTGATACACTCTTGGTTTACGATATGATATAAAAATCGCAACAAAAAAACCAACGAGCAAGCCGACACCCAAAAGCCAATTATATTTCCAGATATCATTTTTTACAATATCAACCCCGTTTTGCATAAGGTTTTCAGCAATCAAGCCCTGAAAAATCAACCCAAAACCTGCTGGAATAACAATATAAGGCGCTTTCAGCCCGAATGCCAAGCCGCAAGCTACAGCACGTCTGTCAATTTTTAATTTATTCATTATTCCAAGAAGCGGAGGAACAAGAATCGGAATAAAGGCAATATGAACAGGAATTAAATTCTGAGATAAAACTGCGATCCCGGTTAATATAAAGATCAATAAAAATTTTTTTGACTGAATTGCATTAGCTATCTTCCCTGCCAATACCGGAGCAAGACCCGTGTGTGTCATAGATGCGGCGAACGCACCCAACAGAATATAACTAAGAGCAGTTTCTGAATTTCCCCCCATGCCATGAATAAAAATATCCATAACTTCAGACAAATTCATATGTCCTGCAAGACCGCCCGCAACCGCTGAGACAATCAACGCCAGCAGCACATTTACCCTGCATAAACATAATACGCAAAGTAAAACTACAGATATAACTATCGGGTTTGCAATCAGTGTTAACATATTTCTGTTATAACAATAACACAAATACAGCTAAACTACTTAATATTTATTTCATAACAAGGATATGACGCAGAACAACCATCAAGCCTTTGCAGTTTCACATTCACACTATCCAAAACTTTAAATTGGTTAGAAAACTCTTCTATTTTAAGCCTTTTACTATCATTTGGCACCACATAATATTTGTAAAAATCTTCACCTATATCGTTCAGGACAACATATTTATCATTAGTTTTTGAATATTTGTATTCGTTTATGCCTTTTTTTAACTCAGAAACTCTAATAATTTGATACCCCTTGAATAGGGTTTTTAGTTCATCTTGTGATAATTTTCTGGGTACAAACTTAACACCGTTGAATACCACTTCATAAAACTCAAACTCCTTTGGGAAATAAGAATATAACTTTTTCTCCCGTAAAAATTCCTGAGAGGCTTCTCCAATCCATACATCCTCTTTGGGAACCTGAGCATTTCCTGTTAACAAACGGTATGAAGTATAACCGCCATTTGATTCAATATACTGAACTTGTAATACTATTTCATCTTTAGATTCTTCGTCATCACTTTTGTCATATACCCGCCATTGATGTTTATTCATATTATATGTCCAAAGCTTCTGCCCGATTCTAGGCATCATTGAATTTCTTACTTCAACTTCTGTTCTATCAATTCCGCCAAGTATACTTGCAAAAAATAATACAAGTATAATTAAAAGTAATGCTCCGAAAATATATCTCTTTTTTATCATAAAGTTCCCCTATAATATCAAAACCCGTTTAATATACATAAAACAATAGCACAAACAGGTAATATTTGTTCTAAATAAGAAGTAATATTATAAATTATTTTTTAC
>CABUAQ010000093.1 GCA_902489575.1 uncultured bacterium | reverse complement strand
CAGATACAATCTTTTCTGTCACATTTAAATCAGTTGATACAGTCTTATAAATTTTTACTTAGTCTCAATAAATTCCACATTAGGAACATATTCCGGCTGAGATTTTTTGATATTCAACTTATTAACAATACTTGCACGTTTTTTACGGAAGAGCATATCGACAAAAGCCTCTAATCGCGTAACAAATCCAGCCTCACCGGTCTGTTCATCAATTGTAAGATTCAACAACGGCTTATTAAAATATTTAGCACGTCTTGTAATTCGCTCAACCATTAATGAGTCCGGGCCGCAGCCAAAAGCAGTAATCGTAATCACTCCGTCAATTTTATTATCTTTCAAAAAGTGACCTGCTGTTCCTGTCATCTCATCTTCATTTGCCCAGTACTTTTCATTACCAAGGCTTGTAATACCTTCATCGAGCTGTTCATCAGACAACTGCAAAGAGGTACAAACTTCAACATCCATTTTTTCAAGTTTGTCAAGAACCTTCATACAAACACGTTCATCATAAATATTATAACCATGTCCAACAAGTGCAATTGATATAGGATATTCTTTTGTTTTATTTGCTATAACAACCTTGCCCTGCAATGCATAACTTAAGGCTTTGGCATATGGCATACCTGATTTTGACATAACGTGAAAATTATTGTAGCATCTCCAACCTGCCTTAGAAGCTTTTCTAATAAGTTTCATATCTGTAATACCAAAAGGTTTTACAGCTTCAGACAAAAACTCATACAAACCTTGATTTTTTTCAGATTTATCAAGAGTTGCTTCTATCATTGTAAATGGCTGTTTCACAACATTACGCACTAAATCAGGAAGTCCTCGGATTTTTGAACAGTTATAGATTTTATTATCAATAGACTGAAGAGAGGGAACAAAAATCTTGTCCACGCCTTTGTTTAAAAGATTTAAAATATGTCCTATATAAACTTTAATAGGAAGGCATGTTTCCGTAACAACAAGCCCTGCACCTTCTGACATTGTTTGCTTTGTAGTTACATCAGATAAGATAATCTTAATGCCTAAATCATTGAAAAATCCATAATAGAACGGATAATTGTTATAAAAAGACATTGCTCTTGGTATACCTATTACTTTTTCTTCCATTTTAGCTTGTGTCATGCTCATAATCCCTAATAAAATTCTACTATCAATATAATAGCTCAAAAAAATATTTTTTGATAGCAATTATCAAATTATTTAACATTTTGTACTGTATTCAAAAATTTATTCAAAAGAAAAGGAATATATTTATGACTAAGTGCGCTAAAATCAAAAACAAACTCGTTAATACCGGCATTATACAATGTATCCGTTACTGAAAAATCATCCGAAATTTTATCTTCAAACATATGCATTCGGCAAAATCCGTCACAAACAAACGGCAACAGCTTTTTCAAAGATGGATCAGTCAGTGCGAATTGACCGCCGTAGCAAGGCGCTTTGCAAGACAATCTTGAAACTATAGCACTATCATTGTTTAAAGGACATAGCCCCATGCTGGAAACTCTAATATTCCCTCCAATTGTATATTTTCTATTTGGGATATCATTTTTTATTTTTTTCAACGTTCTGATAACTGATTGCAAATCTTTAAAAGAGGTAAAGTCAACAGTATCAATCGGAGCAAGCGCATTTAAGCATTTTATCGACATGCTGTTTAAAAGATTTATCCCCTGCCCGATTTCAAACGGAATACTGTTTATATCAGAATCATTTATAAATGCCCAAAAGTACCCTATATTATTTATGATTAAAGAATCAGGAACCGGTGATGATAACAACAGATTTTTCTCATATTCATAAACTCTGTCAAAATCTCTTTCTATCAAAATACTTGGGGTTGATAGTTGAAATTTAATACCATGCCTGGCACAAAAATGTTTTGCCTTCTTGATAACATCCGAAAAAGAATTAGAGGCTAAATCACATGTAGAAACTATCTCTCCATATTCAATTGAATACACCGGATTAAATCCGATTTTTTTAATATACCTGCCCAGTTCCCTTAACTGTTCAAGATTAGTCAACCTCAGGTTTAACCTATACTTATTATCCAAACTTATTATATCTTTTTTAAGCCTTGTATTTTTCACATCCCAGCTAAATGGCACCACATTCTTACTGAAATTAAAATCATTACCCTCTGCACTGACCATATCTCCTGAAAAATGATTTGTTTTATAGAAGCATTTCCTTACATGCTTGAAAGGAAGTTTTTGATTTTTAAACATCTTTGGTCTGTCAAGAATCTTTTCAATAAGTTCAATTCCTTCTAATATATCTTCAGAAGTTTGAAATTTACCCTTAATAATTACATTATCAATTGCGCCAAGTTTTATAATATCTTCGGCACACCAGGGAAGATTATCCGAATCAATCGACAGCGGAAGTTTTGTAAACTGTTTAATTTTCGCAATATTTTTCAAATAAATTTCTTCTGTAATAATTATGCCGTTAACTTTGTGAAAACTATTTATGAAATCAATTCCTGAAAGATTATGAATATCAAAATAAGAGTCAGCAATAACTCGAAATGGAAGCTTAAAGACCTTGATTGCCTCAAGTACGGCATAGCTGTTTATATAAATTCCGGCTATACCTGACGTTTTCAAATATTTGAGAAACTTTTTAATCTCCGGCAACTCTTCTTCTGTTATACTATGTTTGAAATTTACAAAAATATTACAATCACAACGTTTTGCCGTATCTACAAAATCTTTTATATATTCAAACTTACCGTCAAGAAATTTATTATAATAAACATAGTAATCCCTGCAGTTTGTTTGTTTAGAAAACAGTTCAATATCTTCAGGTTTTTTGACCGGCGCAGTAACAACAATCTCTTTCATAAAAAGATTATATCACAAAACTTATGAATAATCTGCATAATGCCTGTAATCTTCAAGTTCTTTTAACGCAAGCATATCTGCCACTCTTGATGCTTTTTTCTGAGCTTTTGTTGTGTATAAATCAATCAATATTACCGGAAGCAACATAAACGCAAAAGGTGTCATAACCTTGGCAATTGTTTTAACAATACCCGCCTTTTTCACGGCTTCAGGGGTCTTTAACATATTAAGCAACATAGCAGTTGAAACACCCATTGCTCCAAGAGCTCCAAATGTTGAAACACCTTGCTTTGTAATCTCTCCAATAGCTTCAACACTTTCTGAATAGTCCTGCGATTTTTCATCAACCTTGTTAAATGTATTAAATATATTCATCTGCAAAACTTTTGCTTCTTTTAACTGTTCTTCGGACAATTTCAACTTTTCAACAGCTTTGTAAAATTTCATATCCTCTACAGCTTTTGTTTTCCGGTATTTTTGATACTCTTTGTTGTCCTTTACAAGCTGCACAAAGAATTTGAATATATTAGGTTTCTTCGCTCTTTGCGGTAATTTCACATCAGTCATCGTATCAGAATCTTTTTTATCAACATAAACCAGAGAAGCCGGATTATTTAACATTTCCTGTCTTACCTTAAAACGTCCTATACGGGAAGCATGTTTTTGAACCTGAGCCGCATAAATTGCCATAACAAGAGGAATTGTAGCACCTACCATCCAAGGTACAAATTTTGTAAACGGACTTTTACCGCTGACTTTCAAAAGTTTCAACAATTTACTTGAAACCCAACCAACAAGCCCGCCGGTACCAAGTGATAATGTAATAAGTGTATTAGTTGCAAGTTCTGTATTTTCAGCATAATCCTGAGAGGCGATATCCATTCTCCTAACAATATCTGATAAGATTTGCTGGTCACGTTTTGCTCTTTTTATTTGTTCCGGAGTTAACGGTTTATTAAATTGTGTTTCACGCTCTTTTAACCTTGCATCAAATTCAGCTTTCTGTTTTGAGAACTCACCGTCCTCAGAAAAATATTTTTTCAAAGTTTTAAATGCGGTAAACGGATTTGCACCTAAACCTTTTTTCTGTGCCATACGTTTCTTTTCCCGATCATCCAGCTTGATTTTTTTTGCATCCTCTTCAACTTTTTTACGCTGCTCTGGAGTTAATACAGCAAAATTTGCAGGATTATTTAAGTCATTACGCATAGCCTCAAATCGACCCTTTCTTGATGCTGAAACCTGAGCCTTAGTAGCCCAAACTATGGCAGGAAAACTCACGGCTGTACCAATTAGCATTCCTATTACAGAAGGGATCATAGATACAATTGTCTCAACACCTTCACGGTTATTCTTCGCCAGCTTTGCAGCGATATTTTTTACAGCTTTGCTGTTCGCAAATGGAAACCCCGCAAACATACCGAGCATTGTAACCAAACCCACAATCTGTCCTGTGGCAAATTCTGTTGCTACTTCCATGTCTTCAGCATTTGCCTGAGAATACTCATCCATCACATCTATTGCGTGTAATAAGTTCTTTCCACGCTCAATATCTACAGAATTTATTTTATCCGGATTTTTCTGTAAATAAGTTAATCGTTTTTCTCTTTCTAAATCCTGCTTATCCCGCCAGGGCGCATAATCCGGCAAGTATTTTTTATAATCATTATATCGGTTAACAATTTCCATAGCAGCTATTATAAAACAACTGAAGTCTATAAATTGCTACGATGTAAAGAATTGTAAAGATAAAAACACAAAAAAGGCAATTTTCATTAGAAAAAAAACTTTATAGTTATATAAGGAATATCTAGGATATATTTTTACAGGAACAGGATACTATAAATCAATAGGGAGGACTCTGCACATGGGCATTGGAGCTGAAGATTACATCGACAAGATGTTAGTACAAAAATACCAGGAAGAACGCGTGGATAATCACGATAATATGGAGTCAATGGTTGATCCTAATAAAATGCTTGAAGCTATGAATGATTATGCATCAACTTTGCGTAATATGATGGAACTCCGTCAAAGATTGAACATAGCTTGTTACGCGATAAATGCCAGAACCGCAAGGTATCAGAAAACCTTGGGACAGCATTAAAAAAAGTTTTGTGTTGAATTGTGACCGTTTTTGTTAAAAAATAGGAAAACAAGGAGACACACCATGGGAAAAATTATCCTGGGCTCTTCTTCTCCCAGAAGGGCTGATATTCTGAAAATACTAAAATTGGATTTTGAAATTATTCCGTCTTCTTATGTGGAACCACATGACCAGACGGATTTCTCTTATTCATATGTTGAAAATTTGGCATATAATAAGGCTCTGGCAGTAGCAAAAAAAACTGATAAAAGAGCACTTGTAATAGGTGCAGACACCATTGTAGTTATTGACAATAAAATACTTGGAAAACCTGCAAATAAACAAAGCGCGTACCACATGCTCAATATGCTCTCAGGAAAAACGCATTTTGTTGTAACAAGTATTGCAGTAGTAAATTCCGCTAACCTGAAATCAAGAATTAAATCAACAACAACGTACGTTACATTTGAAAACCTTACCAAAAATCAAATTGAATACTATATAGAAAATTTCAAACCTTTTGATAAAGCCGGTTCTTACGGAATTCAGGAATTACCCGAGAATTATGTAAAAAGAATTGACGGTCCGCTAGATAATGTTATCGGACTGCCTTCGGAATCACTTTTAGAATTGCTCAATCAGGATTATAACTAATTATTGTGAAATTTCTATAAACAATTGACAAATCAAAAAAAAGTATAAATAATTATAGTGTATAGATAATTTAGGATTGGGTTATGAATAAAAGATTGGGTTTCTCTCTTGCAGAAGTATTGATTACATTGGGTATTATCGGAACAGTTGCTGCAATGACAATACCGGTGCTCATATCTAACACTAACGGTGCAAAATACAGATCTCAGTTTAAAAAAGCTGTTTCTACATTAAATCAGGCAGGGTTAATGGCTGAAGCTCAGTTTGGTTATAACTTTGCCAGTACAATCGAAGCCTGTCCTGATAACAGAGATACTGCGGGTGCTCAACATCCGGAAGATTCGATGACTTTTTGTTCACTGCTTAATGGCACTCTTCAGGGGAAAACATATTACGGGAAACTATCAAATATTCAAATAAATAAAAAAAATGTAACCGGAACATATGAATTAGTTACAAGAGACACTATTCCGGATAATTATACCGAATATTTGGCATTTGCATTGGCAGACGGTTCTATTGTTGCATTCCACCCCGATGCTCAGGGCTGTGAACTGCCTATTGGAAGACGTTTAAAACAAGCAATGTTCACAGCTGAAACTGACGGAGTTAACCTGTCAAAATGTGTAGGGTTTATTGATGTTAACGGTCCAACACTACCAAATAGGGAAGTTAACTGTTCTACAGGAACAAACAGTGTTGATGCAGGTTCAAACTGCATTGTTGAAAATAATGCAAACAGACTTCTTGATGTTTACCCGGTTGTATTTCATGATACAACTGTGGAACCGGCATCCGGAGCTGCTCAATTTGTATTAGATACTGCAAAAATATAAAGTAATTTAATCCGGCAATCCCGTTATGTAATTCCCGATTAAGCCGGTTAAACTTATGTTCTATAGTAAAAGAGGGGATGGTTTTAAACCATCCCCTCTTTTACTGCTTTAACTGCAGCCTGAACCCTGTCATTTACGCACATTTTTTGTAAAATCGAACAAACATGTGCCTTTGCGGTATGAACACTTACAATTAACTCCTTAGCTATTTCAGTATTACTCTTACCTGCAACAAGATGCTTTAAAACTTCAAATTCACGTTCAGTTAAAGGAATTCTTGCATGAGCTGCAACTTGTTCTCCAAATACACCTATATTATCAACTTTTGGAATTGATTTTAATGCAAGATTTGCAACTACCGAATCTATCCAACAAACACCTTCATATACATCCCTAATTACTTCTGCAAGTTTTGCAGGATCAATATCTTTCAAACAGTATGCATTCGCACCCGAACTCAATGCCGCAACAACTTCTTCTTCCCTGTCGTGAGATGTTAGTGCAATAATCTTAATATCAGATGAGAACTCTCTAATCTTAACCATTGCCTCTATTCCATTCATCATAGGCAACCCTAAATCCATTAACACTACATCCGGTTTTAATTTTTCAATTTGCTCCAACCCAACCAGTGCATCTTCACACTCTGCAACCACGTTTAAATCAGGATTAGTATTTAGTGCGCATCTAAGCCCGACCCTTGTTAATTTAAAATCCTCGACTATAACTATCGAAATCTGTTTTTGTTCTGTTGTTACCATTTTTTCTCTCCTAATATACTGAATCGGGCTACGCCTCACTAATCACCTACAAATTTATATCTTAAAGGGGATATTTCTATTAGCCAATCAGGGAATATTATATGTTGCAAAATAAAATTTTTCTTATGATATAATCTTTATT
>CABUAQ010000092.1 GCA_902489575.1 uncultured bacterium | reverse complement strand
TACAATCACTTGGATAACAACGGAATGCTCCTTACGTATTCAATGTCTACATCAATTCGAGCTGCTATGATTGAAGCAGGATTTTACATAGGTAATATATTTAATGAACGCACAAACTCTTATACGGGAACTGTTGCTGTAAAAAATGTAAACCTCATAAAATATCAACTCTCACAATACGATTTTGGACAATTAAATACTACGGGAGGTATATTTTATCGTGACACAAATTTAACGGACCAAAATGAGGCGATTACAGCCCGTAGAAATCTAGAGATAAAAAATAGTAACAGAATTTCTATTACTAAATATAAAAAACATCATCAGGAGACAATATGAAATATGACGTAATTGTAGTAGGCGGCGGAACTGCTGGCTGCTCAGCAGCATACATGAGTGCAAAACTCGGTTTAAAAACTCTATTGATTGAAAGAGGAATTCACCTTGGAGGCACAATAACTTCAGGTCTAGTTGTTCCGGTTATGATGTCTGGTGAACATCAAATTAACACTGATTTTTATAATATTTTAATTAGAGAACTAAGGAAAGTGGGCGGACAGGTTACTTATCAGAATAATCCGGGCTGGTTTAATCCAGAGCTTATGAAAATTGTACTCGATAAAATGATGAAAGATGTTGGGGTAGAAGTCAGATTCAATGCAGAGGTTAAAGATGTTAAGTTTTCCTCAAAAAGTGTCAATTCTGTAGAAATAAATAAAGAAATATTATTAGTATATAACGAACAGGTAGATACAGATAACAATTCAACTGAAAAATACAAACCATTATCAGTATATATCGAAGCGAAGTACTTTGTTGATGCAACAGGAAATTGCGATTTTGCTAATCAAATAAATTGCAAATTTTTAGAAATGGATTCTGATTATCAGCCAATGAGTTTAAGATTTATGATGAGTGGTGTGAATGTAAATAAGTTTGCAGATTGGATTTGTAATTTTGACAAGGATAGAAATGTAACAACATCCTGCATTATCGACGGAATAAGGCATGTATCTACAGCATATACCTGGGATACTGATAAACAGTGGGCCTTAGCCCCTATTTTCAACAAAGCCATTAGCGATAATGTACTAAAACTCACTGATAGCAATTATTTTCAGCTCTTTACTATTGCTGGAATGCCTGATACTATTGCTTTTAACTGCCCTCGAATTGCAGAAAGCCTCAATCCCAATCTTGTTAAAGATACCACAAAGGCTATTATTGAAGGCAGAGAAGCTATTTTAAGGCTGTCAAAATTTTGTAAACTTTACCTGCCGGGGTTTGAAAATGCTTTTATTTCAAACATTGCTGATTCTCTCGGGATTAGAGTCTCAAACAGAATTAGAGGGAAATATGTTTACACAATTGATGACCTTAAATCCGGTAAGAAGTTTAAAAATCCTGCATTAATCTCCAACTATCCTGTGGATGTTCACAGAAAAGATAAGAACACCTCAACACTTGAAATTACCGGGGAATACCAGCTGCCTATTGAAAGTTTGATGGCAGAAGATTATGATAATTTATTTGTTGTTGGGCGGGGAATTTCTGCTGATTATATGGCTCAGGGAGCGTTAAGAGTACAGTCTAGTTGTTTTTCCATGGGGGAAGCTGTTGCTAAATATATAAAAAAGACCATTTCATCTAACTTATAATCTATCCCTTGATTTTATTACGCAAAACCATCATTGCATTTATTAATGGATCAATTGTTGGTGAATATGGCGGGGAATAAGTCAAATCATTTTTGCTATATTCATCTACCGTCATATGTGCAAGGAGGGCTGAAGTTAGAGAATTGATACGCTTATCTGCTCCAATTGAGCCTATAGCCTGTGCGCCAAGAAGCATGCCTGTGACCTTGTCAGCAACAACCTTTAAAGTAATATCTCCTACTTCTGGCATATAACCTACTTTGTCTGTTTTATCAACTCTTACAGACACAGGGTTAAAACCTACTGCTATTGCTTCTTTTTCTGTTAAACCTGTCATAGACATTGTAGTATTTAAGCATCTTGACACTGCTGAACCCAAAACTCCATCAAATTGCTCAAATTCACCTGCTGCATTCATTGCAGCACATCGCCCTTCTTTATTTGCGGTTGAGCCTAGTGGTATCCAAACATTTTTACCGCTGACTAAATGACGTTTTTCAACACAATCCCCACAGGCATAAATATTTTCGATTGAGGTTTGCATTAAAGTATTAACCTTTATAGCTCCGGTTTTTCCGATGGCAATTCCCGCATCTTTTGCTATCTCTACATTTGGAACAACACCGGCACAAATTACTACCATATCTGTTCTTATTTCTTTACCGGAAAGAGTTTTCACTACCTCTACCGAATTTGTACCTAAAAATTCAGAAACAATTTCTCCTGTTAAAAATTCAAATTTACCCTGTCCGCTGGATTCAATACGCTCTTTTATCAGGTCGGACATATCGTCATCAAATACAGAAATAATCCTTTCGTTTTTTTCAATAACCGTGACATTAAGACCGTTATTTACAAACGCCTCAAGAAGTTCCATTCCTATATAGCCGCTGCCAATTACCGTTGCGTGCTGTGATTGGTACATTTTCTCCCTAATTTTTATACCATCTTCAATTTTTCGGACCGTAAAAACGTTATTGAACCTGCCTTTATTTCCCTCTATTGTAGGTATAAATGGCCGTGCACCTGTTGCAATAATTAATTTATCGTATTCGGCTAAATACGCATCTTTATTTTTGCATACAAGAACTTGATGCTGCGGAATAAGAATTTTTGTCACCCGCGACTCTAAAAATACATCAATACCAAGATCTTTGAACTCTTCAACTGAACGAACTAACAACGATCTGTAATTATCAAAGTTTCCTTCAATATAATATGGTAGTCCGCAAGAAGAGTATGAAACATGGGTATCATCTGTATAGATTGTTACCCTTGCACCGGGGAGTAAACGTTTAATTTTCGATGCTGCTTTTGCTCCTGCGGCAACACCGCCGATTATTACTATATTCATAGTTCCAATCTAAGTTGTTTTGCCGGAAATTACATTACACAATCGTCTAATTAACACTATATGTATTTAAAATCATACCCTTCATGAATTCACAATAAGTGTCTTTATCCTCTTCAATTGTTTCTGCCTTCTTGATTAAATTCTTTAACTCTACAATAATTTGCTTTCTAAGTAGATCTTCGTACATGGTTTAATACACACCCCGTTTTATCTATTACAAGCATGATTACGGCATTCAATATTATAAACTTTAATATTTTGGATTATTTGTTACAAATTTTAAACTAAAGGATCTATTATATTTTAAAAATTTATAAATTCACTTGTGATATAATCAGAATATGGATGCTTATATAATAAACACTCACTCTCACGCAAATTTGCTTAAACAAACAAATATTGATGAAGCAATGCAAAATGCTTTCAATGAAAGAATTGTTACAGTTATTCCTTCAAGTACCGTTGAAGACATTTTTGAGGTAGATAAATTTATTCAAAAGTACGATGATGTATATGGTTATACCGGAATTTATCCGCAGGAGGTTAAAACTTTTTCAGATAAAACGCTTTCCGATATGGAAAATATCATTAAAAACAATAGGAAAATTATAGGTATTGGCGAAATTGGCCTTGATTACTACTGGGATAAGTCTTTCAAGGAACTTCAGAAAGATGTTTTTATAAAACAAATTGACTTTGCTAATCAAATGAATTTACCATTGAATATTCACTGTCGCGATGCTTATTCAGATACTCTTCATATTCTAAAAAAATATAATAAAAATTCAACCGCAATTTTACATTGTTATTCCGGGAGTTTAGAATTTGCAAGAGAATGTATCAAAGAGGGAATATATATTGCTCTTGGCGGGGTTGTAACTTTTAAAAATGCCAAAAATGCAAAGTCAGTTGCAGAACATATTCCACTGGAATATCTTTTGCTTGAAACAGATGACCCTTACCTGTCACCGGCACCCCACAGGGGAGAAGAAAACCAGCCCATGTATGTAAAATTTGTTGCCCAAGCCATTGCTGAGCTCAGGAATACTACAATTGATGCAATAGCAAAAGCTACAACACAAAATGCTGAAAGGATTTTTAATTTCAATGCAGAATAAGGAAAGATTTGACAAGTATCTAACAGATTTAGGTTATTTTGAAACAAAGAGTAAGGCTGCCTCTGCTATTCTTGCAGGTAATGTTAAAATTAATGATGAGTATATAACAAAAGCGGGTTATCAAATTAATCTGAATAAAGAATATGATATTGAAGTTAAATCAATGCCGTATGTTTCACGTGGCGGATTTAAGCTAAAAAAAGCTATAGATACATTTAAACCGGTAATAGAAAATCGTGTATGTTTTGATGCCGGAGCTTCTACCGGCGGTTTTACAGATTGTCTGCTTCAAAATAATGCAAAATTTGTTTATGCAGTTGACGTTGGATACGGACAGCTCGATTGGAAAATCCGCTCTGATAACAGGGTTAAACCTATTGAAAAAACTAACCTTAAAATATGTTCATATTCTGACATATATTCAGATACGGATGTTCCTGCTGATCTGCTGGTAAGCGATTTATCATTTATATCACTTACAAAAGTTTTAGAAAATCTTAAAAAACTTCTAAATCCACAGTTTCATGAAATGATCTGTCTGATAAAACCTCAGTTTGAAGCCGGAAAAGATAAAGTGGAAAAAGGCGGGGTTGTAAAAAATCCCGAAACACATTGTGAAGTAATACAAAATGTTATAAACTGTGCGCAGGCACTTAATTATTCAATAAAAGGACTGACTTTCTCCTCAATAAAAGGTCCCGCAGGTAACATTGAATACCTGATATGGATTACAACAGAAATGGTTGAAAATAAGTATAATATTAAAGAAATTGTTTCATCAGCATTTCAAACACTTAACAACTAGTTTAAATTAATAAATTCAGGTTTTTTGCTAAGATTAACTTCAATATATTTAAAGATATTTAATACAATTCCCGGTTGAAAAAAATAATTGCCATCAGCCGGCGTAATTCTCAGTATTCCTTGATTTGTATTGACATTTGAAACCATAGCCAAGAATTGTTTATTTACAGCAGTAAACAAAATGTATCCATTCTTAGATTGAACTTCATCTACAGTAAACCTGTTTGCATTAATAGCCGCAAGGGTTAAATGAAATAATGATACATTATCGGTATTAAAAACCTTTGTACAGTTCTCATATGAGACATTTTGGGCCGTAATAAGCGTACTCAGGCTCAACTGTTCACCTGCGGAATAAACAGGCACATATGAGGACAACAACAGCATTAAAATACATAACAAAAATTTTATAACTCTTTCCATGATTCACCTACATTAATATCTACTACCAATGGTACCTTTAATGGCTGTCCAAGCTCCATTGAGTCAAGAATAACTTTTTTAACTATATCAAGTTCTTTTTTTTCAGCCTCTACAACAAGTTCATCATGAACCTGAATTATCATTTTCGAATTTAAATCCATTTTCCTTAGTTTAGAAGAAAAATCAATCATTGCAAGCTTTATTAAATCTGAGGCTGAACCTTGCATCGGCTGATTTATAGCCGCCCGCTTTGCAAATTCTCTTATCATTGCATTGGGACTGTTTATTTCAGCTTCCAAATACCTGCGTCGTCCGAAAATAGTTTCAACGTAGCCACGGTTTTCAACTTGCATCACCATATTAGACATATATTCCTTTATTCCGGGATAGGTTTCAAAATACTTAGCAATAAATGTCTCGGCTTCATCAGCTTTAATCCCCAGCGCTTTTGCTAACCCATATTTGCTCTGCCCGTAGACTATGCCAAAATTGACTGCCTTTGCCTTATAACGCATTTGTTTGGTTACTTCTTCTATTGGAACTTCAAATACTCTGGATGCGGTTAAAGTATGTACATCAACTCCCGATTTAAATGCGTTTATTAAATTAACATCCCCCGACACATGCGCTAAAATCCTCAATTCAATCTGGGAATAATCAGCAGATAATATCAAATAATTCTTTTTATCCTTTGGAATAAAAGCTTGACGGATTTTATTACCCTCAGGTGTTCTTATTGGAATATTCTGTAAGTTAGGATTTGAAGACGACAATCTCCCTGTTGTTGTCACAGTTTGATTATATGTTGTATGTATTCTATTATCCTTAGTATCAATCAGAGCCGGAAGCGATTCTGTATAAGTTGACTTTAATTTTGCGTATTTTCGAAATTCCAGAATTAATCTTACTATTTCATATTCCTCTGCCAGTGCATTAAGAACTTCAGCACTCGTCGAATTTTTAGATTTACCACGTTTTTTGGAAGATTTCAACTGCAATTTGTCAAATAATATATTTCCAACCTGCTTAGGAGAATTTATATTAAATACCTCTCCTGCTAAATCATAAACTTTCATTTCAATTTGGGATATTTGTCTGTTAAATTCATCAGTTAACTTATTTAAATACGAGACATCAACACTCACACCGGTATATTCCATCTGAGCTAGAACATGAGCAAGCGGAATTTCAATATCAGCAAGTATTTTGCACTCCTTATCATCCAATGCACGAACCCAGTATCCGCAAAGGGCAAATAAGCTTGAAATAACATCACCGGAATAATCTTTCACAACTTGAATTGAATTATCAGTAATTGAATTGCTTTTTGAATCTGACACTACTGTTGGTAAAATATGGTTTATCTGCTCCATACATTGTATATCAAATGCAGAATTAGCATTCGAATCTTTAATATAACATGCAAGCATCGTATCAAATACGACACCACCTAACTCTATTCCGATAGACTTAAACACACAATCCTCAAATTTAACATCATGAGTTATCTTTTTAACTTCTGAATTTTCAAGTAATTCCTTCAATCCGTCTGATATGAAGTTAAGATCCAATTGTTTTTCAATATTATGCAATAGAGGGATGTAATACGCGGTTGTTAATGCTTGCGAGGCGCCAATTTTTATAGCATTATCAGCGTATTTGAAGTCTTCATTAACCCCCAGTGCAATCCCATACAATTTAACACTTACAGCATTTTTTACCTGAGCAAAGGAACGTAATGATATAAGCTTGCAGTTTGATAATTCTTTGACCATCTGTTCAAAGTCTTCAGTATCAGTAATAATTTTTGATACATAATTTAAATCTTGTTTATTAACTTCTGATTGAACAGCTTGAGCAAACAAACCTAACTGTCCGTTAGCAGATTGTGATGTGGAATTTAGTAATGATTTCTGGGTACTTACAGCCTTTGAAGCCGACAATGTTACATCTTTATCAAATAATTTTAAAATAAATTCAATATTTTTTAAAAAGCTATAAA
>CABUAQ010000091.1 GCA_902489575.1 uncultured bacterium | reverse complement strand
AACTTCTCAAAAAGCTGTTCAACCTGTTTTGTATAATATTTTGATTGAGACTTTAGATAATAATTCTATTCGCTTAACAGCAACAGATTTAGTTTTAACAGTAATTACAACCGTAGATGCTCAAATTGAACAACCGGGTAAAATAACTCTTCCTGCTAGGAAATTGAATGAAATAGTTTCTAAACTCGGGAATGATTTAGTAACTTTTGAAGCGGAAAATGATGGAGTAAATGTAAATATTTCTTGCCAAAAATCAAAATTTGATATTATTGGTATTTGTGCAAATGAATTCCCTCCTGAAGTTTGTAATTGTCAAATTGATGAGTCAAAATGTTTTGATGTAGAGTTAAAACCTTTCTTAAAAGCTATCAGGCAAGCAGGTTTTGCTGCTGCAAGTTATGAAGTTAGTAATCTTTTATCAGGCATTGTTTGCGATTTTTCAAACGGAATTATGGAAATAGCCTCAACTGACGGTAACAGACTTGCCAGAATCAGAGAAAAACTTGCAAATGAAATAGGTGAGCAAACTCAATTGATTATTCCTTCAAGAACATTGAATGAATTCATGAAAATGGGTGCTTTTATTGATGATGAAACTATTAAAATTTGTAAAGATAAATCGACTATTGTTTTAAAAACAGAAAAAACTCTTACTATATCAAGACTATTAGAAGGTCAGTTTCCAAAATATAATCAGCTGATACCTTCTGAAAGCCCTAAAAAAGCTATTGTTAATGTTTCTCAACTTATTTCAGCATTGGAAAGAGTTTCAGTTATGGTTAACGATAAGACAAGTATTGTCAAGATGCTTTTTGCTGATAATGAATTAACTCTGTCTGCAGATACTCCGGAAGCAGGTAAGTCAGAAGATAAAATAGATATTGATTATACTGCAGAAGAACTTTTGATTGCTTTTAATTACAAATTTGTCTTAGATGCTTTAAGAATGATTGAAAGTGATGAAGTTATAATAGGTTTAAATGCAAGTTTATCTGCAACAGTTATAAAACCAAATAGTGAAGAAGATTTTATCTGTTTAATTATGCCTGTTCAAATCAGATAATTGTGCTATTTTAGAAAGGTGAGCTTATGATGACTATAGATAAAGTTGATATTGATTGGTCTAATATCGGTTTTGGATATTATAAAACTGATAAAAGGTATGTTTCAAATTATAAAGACGGCAAATGGGATAAAGGTTGTTTAATCGAAGATGAAAACATTGTGTTAAATGAAAGTGCCGGTGTCTTGCAGTATGCACAAACTTGTTTTGAAGGTATGAAAGCTTATACAACTGTAGACGGAAATGTTGTAGTCTTCAGACCTGATTTGAATGCAAAAAGAATGGCTGATACTGCAAGAAGGCTTGAAATGCCTGTTTTCCCAGAAGATAGGTTTGTTGAAGCTGTTGAGCGGGTTGTGAAAGCTAATTTAAAATATGTTCCGCCTTACGGGACGGGTGCAACTTTATATTTAAGACCGTTTATGTTTGGTTCCGCCCCTGTTATGGGAGTGAAACCTTCTAGTGAATATCAGTTTAGAATTTTTGCTTCTCCTGTTGGACCTTATTTTAAAGGCGGGGCAAAACCTATTACTTTGACGGTAAGTGATTTTGATCGTGCTGCTCCAAACGGTACCGGTCATGTTAAAGCCGGTTTGAATTATGCTATGAGTTTACATGCAATTGTAGAGGCTCATAAACATGGTTATGATGAAAATTTATATCCTGATGCTTTGACCCGTACAAAGGTTGAAGAAACCGGCGGAGCTAATTTCTTCTTTGTAACTAAAGATAATAAAGTAATTACTCCAAAATCAAGCAGTATTTTACCATCAATTACAAGAAGATCTTTAATGTATGTCGCGAAAGAATATCTTGGGCTTGAAATCGAAGAAAGAGAAGTGTATTTATCTGAATTGAAAGATTTTGCAGAATGTGGATTATGCGGTACTGCTGCAGTAATCTCTCCTGTTGGTAAAATTGTTGACCATGGTAAAGAAATTTGTTTCCCTTCAGGAATGGGTGAAATGGGTCCTGTTTCAAAAAAATTATATGATACTCTGACAGGTATTCAGTTTGGTAAAATTGAAGCACCTGAAGGGTGGATTAAGGTTATTATATAAAAGTTTGTATAGAAAATTTTTAGAACATTTTTTATACAAATGCTGCAAACAAAAAGATAAGCCGGTAAATAATTACCGGCGATTAGTAAGTAAAAATATGATTAAGATTTTGAGTTAGTATGTTTGTTATTTTATAATTGACTGCCCACTGCTTTATATAAACCTATATAATTCACAAGACAATTAATTTTATCATTTACCTCTTGTTTATCAGTGAATAGTACATTTTCTTTTACCTGAACCAAATCAAGTTTTGATATTGTACCTTGATTATATTTGTTTGTACTGTATCCGAAATCTTGTCTTTCAAGTTCAGCTTGTTTTTTTGTATCTTTGTATTTTTCTTCATCAAGCTTTATAGATACCATAGCGTCATTGATTTCTTGAATTGCTGTTAAATTTGTTTTTTTATAATTATTTAAAACTCTTTCATAAACATCTTTTTTCATTCTAAGATTAGCAAGTCTTCTTCCGCCTGTAAATATTGGTAAGTTTAAACCGCCTCCAAGCAAAGCAAGAGCATTTTTTGTTGTCCAAACACTACCAAGATCATTTGCAAGGAAAAATGCTATTCCTAAAATATTGAATGAAGGTAAAAATTCTTTTTTCGCTACTCTTACATCAATACCAGCTTTTTCAACCATTTTTTCAGCTTTTATGTAATCAGGTCTTTGAGAAATTATATCTGACGGTATTTCTGATGGTATATTGCCGGAAAAATTTAGTTCATCATAACTTATTCTTGTAATAGAGTCACAATTGTTAGGATTTTCTCCAATTAGAACACAAAGCTGATTTAATAATTTTGTTCTCATTTTTTTGTATTCAGTTAAATCAGTATTACCTGCAATATAGGATTTGTTAGCTTTCACAGTATCAGCAGTAGAAGTTAATCCTTCTTTGTTTCTTGCAAGCATTAAATCATAAATAAGTTTTCTGTCTTTAACAATTTCTTCCTGTAATTCAATCATTTTATCTAATTTAACTATATTGAAATAAGTTGTTCCAACAGCAGAAGCTATTGAAATATAAGCTGCTCGCTCATCCTGCAGTGAACCTTCATAATCTTTTTTTGAAGATTTTGTTTTGTCGTGGTTTTTCAAGAATAAATCTACTTCGTAACTTGCAAAAGCAGGTGTAGAAAATCCCCAATCGGCACTAGTTGTATAAGGCATTTTAGTGTAACCTGCACCAAAGCCTGCACTTGCAGAAGGTAGTTCACTCGCGAATTGCATTTTTACTGCCTGATAATATTCATCAACAGCTATTGTTGCCATTTTTAAATCATAATTATTTTTTATAGCTTTATCAATATAACCTGTTAAAATTTCGTCATTAAAATTATTCCACCAGTTATAATTAATATATTCATATTTAAATTCATCACTCTTGGCTCTTTGTTTATGAGTTTTTGTGATAGAAGCTTTTTTAGGTTCTTTAATTTTATCTTTATTACCAATGGCAAATGTTTCTGCCGGGAATACCCCTGTAATTATGAAACTTGCTAAAAGTAGTGTAACTATAGTCTTTTTCAATGTTTTATATCCTCTTAAAAAATATACTTGCATTTTCTATAGCACTATGATAACATAATATTGTTGCAAATGCAACACATTATTTTTTACAACAAATAGAATATATAATAATAAAAATTTATGTATAAATGCGAACACTTTACAGATTCTATATATTACCAAATAGAACAAACTGCAAAATATTGCAGATATTTAGGGTTTCAAATATTTCAAAAATTAGATGTACCGATTACAATGGATGAATTTACAGCTTTAGACACAATGCAGCTGCATGAAGATATTTGTCAAAGAGAACTTGCAAAGTTAATTTTAAAAGACAGACCTAATACAGGAAGAATTTTAAATTCATTGGAAGAAAAAGGTTATATAAAGAGGTTTGCAGATACTAAAAATAACAGGCTTGTCAGACGGATGGAATTGACAGAAGAAGGTAAAATTATTTTAGAAAAAACAGCTAATCAATTAAGAGAATATATAGGAAAGTTACCTAAAATTTTGTCAGAATCAGATAAATCAAATTTGCAAAATTCTTTGCAAAGGTTTAGAGAAAGTTTAGAAAAAGAAGTGGAAATGAATATATAAGAGGTTATAAAGGTATGGAAGAAAAAAATCAAAACGAACAAAATATTGAAGAAACTACAGTTAAAGCTCCGCCAAAAGGAATAAAAAGAACAGTTGCAATTATAATTGCAGCAGTAGTTATAGTGTTAAGCGGTATTTATGTTCATAGTGAAATGAAATATCAATCAACAGATGATGCTTACGTTGAAACAACAACAGTAAGCGTATCCCCGCGTGTTTCAGGTCAAATATCAGAGGTTTATGTTACAGATAACCAACATGTTAAAAAAGGTGATTTAGTCGCTGTTATTGATGATGAAGATTACAAAATAAAATTAGAACAAGCAGATTCAACATACGAAAAAGTAAGATTAGATCAAGCAAATGCAAAAGCTAATTTAACTGCTGCTGATTCAGCTATAACACTTGCTAAAAAAGATTTGGACCGATACACAAACTTATATGAACAAGGTGCTGTATCAAAACAAACATTGGATTCTGCTCAGGTAAAATACGATAATGCTAAAGCCGGATTAACTCAAGCAAAACAGGCTTTATTTTCTGATAATAGCGGAAAAACAGTTGCAGATGCTAATTTGAGATCAGCAAAAGCTGCAAAAGATAAAGCGGCATTAGATTTATCTTATACAAAAATCTATGCACCTCAGTCAGGAACAGTTTCATCAAGACGAGTAGAAGAAGGTATGTGGGTTTCAGCAGGTTCACCTTTATTCACGTTAGTTCCTGAAGAAGTTTGGGTTGTTGCTAATTTTAAAGAAAACCAGTTGAAAGATATGAAACCTGGTCAGCCTGTTGATATTAAAATTGATACTTACCCGAATAAAGTTTTCAAAGGTAAAATAGATAGTATCCAAAGAGCATCTGGTGCAAAATCAAGTTTGTTCCCGCCTGAGAATGCCGTTGGATCATTTGTAAAAATTGTTCAAAGAATTCCTGTGAAAATCGTATTTACTGAAGAAATTGATTCTAATCAGTATAATATAGTTCCTGGAATGTCTGTTGTTCCGAAAGTAAGAGTAAAAAAATAATATAAAGTTTTTAATTAAATAAGAATATCGGCATTACATTTGTGTCGGTATTCTTTCATAAAGAGGGAATAATGTCAGAAGAAATAAAAGAAAATGTTGTCCAACAAGACGACGATAATAAATATTTGCCGGAGCATCCTTGGATAACATCAATACCGGCTTTGCTTGCAGTATTTATATATGTAATAGACGGTACTATTGCAAACGTTGCTTTACCGCACATGGCAGGCAGTTTTTCAGCTACCCGTGATGAAAGTATGTGGATTTTAACAAGTTATCTAATCGCCAGTGGTATTATTATTCCTTCGGTTGATTTTTTCAGTAAATTTTTGGGAAGAAAGAATTTTTATATAATAAGTATTTTAGTTTTTACAATAGCATCTTTGCTTTGCGGTTTGGCAAGAAATTTAGGTGAAATGGTTATATTCAGAATACTGCAAGGTGCAGGTGGCGGTGGTATTGTGCCAATTACGCAAGCTCTTATGATGGAAAGCTTTCCAAAGGAAAAAAGAGGAACTGCAATGGCTGTATTTGGTATGGGAGTAATTATTGCCCCTATTGTAGGTCCTGTTTTAGGCGGCTGGATTACAGATAACTGGTCTTGGCCGTGGATATTCTTTATTAATGTTCCTTTTGGCTGTATTGCTGCAATATTATCTAAAAAACTTTTATTTAATCCTCCGTATTCTCACCGTCAAAAGGGTGTCAAAATGGATGGTTTGGGATTTTTCTTTTTAGTTCTCTGGTTATTATGTTTACAGGTATTTTTTGATAAAGGTAATAATGCAGATTGGTTTAATTCAACCTGGATTTGCTGGTTATTTGCAATTTCTTGCATATCAGGTATTTGTTTCTTTGTTTCTCAAATCGTAAGAAAAGATACTCTTGTTGATTTGAGTGTATTTAAGGACAGAAATTTTATCATAGGTACATTAATTCAGGTAGTAATGCAAGCTGTATTATATGCGTCACTGGCAATTTTACCTCAATTTTTGCAAAGCATGATGGGATATACAGCATTTCTAAGCGGTTTTTCCATGATGCCAAGAGGTTTGGGTAGTATGACAGCTATGATAATATGTGCCTTGATTGCAGATAAGGTTGATAAAAGAATACTTGTTTGTACAGGTTTATTATTACTTGGTTCTGCCGGTTTGGTTTTCGGATTTTTGAATTTACAAATCACAAGTATAAATATTATGATACCAAACTTTATTATGGGGCTTGGAATGGGCTTATCTATGGTTCCTATTATAAATCTTTCAATGGAAACTATTGCCAACTATCAGATGACAAATGCCAGCGGATTGCAAAATTTATTAAAAAACATTGGTAGTGCGGTTGGGACATCTTTAGTGGCTACAATGCTTACCAGATTTGCACAAATGCATCAATATATGATGGTAGGAAAATTGAATGATTTAAACCCTGCTTATGTAGAAAGAGTTCAATCAACAGCTGCAATGCTTTCGAGTATTACACATCCGTCTGTAGCTCATCATATGGCACAGTTTTCTCAATACGGCACATTATTGGAGCAGTCAAACTTGTGGGCATTTATGGATTCGTTCAGAATATTTGGTTTGCTATGTTTTGTTCTTGTTCCGTTGTTATTTTTATTCAAACGTAATAAGAATGCATAATAAATTATTCTGCTTCAAAATCGTCTAACCATCTGAAGCAGAAGAAAGAATTTTCAAAGTGTCGATAAAGTCCAAAGTGTCTTTTTTCAGAATATTTTTTTAAATCTTTCTCCAACGCTTTTGTGTTGGCTATAGCTTCTGATTTGTTACACACAGAAATTAGTCCATATTGAGTGTCGGAAAATCTTAATTTAAAATCATAATATTCACTGCAATAAAATAATAAGATTACATCGCAAGGATCAAGATTGAAATGGTCACAAATGTTTTCAACATAAGCATTATAAACGTGTTCAAATTCTATTTCGTGTTTTTTGAATATTAATTCTGCAGATATATAATCATAAATCTTGCCGTTGTTATTAAAGATAATATTATTTTTAAAAATTTCGACAAATTTGTCGTCAGTAATTTCAGCACGACCACGTTTTATTATTTTTTTTACTTGTTCTTTTGTTAGAGTAATTTTTTTCATTTTATGTTTAAATAATCTTCTTGTTCTACTTCTATAAGTATATCTTTTATTTGACAATTAAAAAATTTTGTAATTGTTTCTAAAGTATTT
>CABUAQ010000090.1 GCA_902489575.1 uncultured bacterium | reverse complement strand
TGAAAATTTAAGAAATATATATAATATAATATTTGAAAAATATTACGATGTTGAAAACAAAGCATATTGGCTACTTAAAATAGATAAAATAAAAGCATATACCGCCGAACAATTAGTAGCTCTTCATGCTGAAATTGAACCTCAACAAAACATTGAACCTATCATTAAAATTTGGCGACATTTTCTTGATTTATATGATATTGATGAACGAGAAAAAATGTTAAGTACTACCTTATTTGAAACAGAAGATTTAAGATTTTTTAAATCATTGGTTGAGTCAATTCATATGATTACAAATGAATACAAGGAATTGAATAGTATTATTAACCAATATAGTGTTGATACTAAGATTCTAAAATTACTACCTAAACGCCCTGTAATCACGGATATGTTGATTGGTGAAGATAGAAAAATACCGTCAAGAACTTTATTGTTAAATACAAAAATTCTATATGAGATAAATATTGAAAATAAACTAGATATAATAAGACAAATGCTTCAATGGGCATATGATTTATATAATGATATTTTGAGAGATACAGAAGTTAGAGGATTTCAGCAAGAAGTTAAAGAACTTATTAATACAATATTTAAGGATAAAACATTTGGTAAAATAAAATTTAAGAAATAAATACTAAATTAGTACATTCGATTAATACACCTCAAATAATGCTCGTTAAAATCTTTGCAGCCGCAGCTTAGACGGATGTTTTCGAATGGATATTTTGCAAGGATTTTATCGGCAATCGGTCTTGAAACTTCGTCATTATCTACAAAAAGGTAGTGTTTTTTGTATTTTTCAAACTCTATTCGATTGATGTATTTAGGCAAAGAGTTTATACCGTTTGTCGGGGTTACGATATGATATTTGCTTGACTGTCCTTTTTCGTTTAAGTGTTGCCACAAAGTATAAGCATCCAAATAGCCCTCAACGATACACAAGATTTCTGTATTTTTTGTGTATGGATTTACTGCAGAAAGATTATTCGGAGAGCCTTTTGAACGACAAATTCCTTTCTTGGAAAAATCTCTTGGGCGGAGTTCATAACCTAAGATGTCCATGCCTGAATCTGTTTTATATCCGTAACTTGGAAATACCCACTTGTCATCTTGCCAACTAAAACCTATATTCATAAATTCAACTGTCTTTTTTGTGATGCCACGCTTTTGATATATTAAGTTCAATAGTTCGTCATTACCTAATAAATAATCATTACGGACATCAAAAGCAAGTGCATAATATAACTGAACTTCAGGGGCTAAAGGTGGTACATCGTCTTGATATTCGTAATCTGATGGTTGACTTAATCTTCTTAACTTTGGATTACTCATAATCTTTTTGAAAATCATTTTTGAGTGTTCAGGATTTGCAAAACAATGTAATATCCCTTTTCGTTCATTGAATTTTAAGTTATCTCTGCCTGTATCTTTGCAGTATGGGCATTGAAAGATAAATTCATCACCCTGAATTTTATTAAGATATGGCGTTAAGTAATACAATACTTGTCCTATATGTAATTTCATCAAAAAATCCTCCGTTAGTGTAGTTAATGTCGTTAGTGTTTTGTGGAATATGTGTTTCGACAATTACGCCTATCCGTAATAGCCGAAACTATTGTCCGTAAAAACATTGACAATAGTAACGACATTGACGGTTATTAAATTAAATCTTCAAGTGGTAGCGTATCCTCACTTAAATCTTGTTGTTCAAGCTTGGTCAACATATATTCAGTACCAGAATTATTATTTATAGAATTTATGTTTAATAGATAACCCTTGTCTTTTGCCATTTCTTTTATCGACTCAATGTAGTCATCAAAGCGGTCTTTAAATTTATCTCTGGATATTCCGAAATTTTGGAACTGGTTATATACAAGTTCTGTTCTTGTAAAACCTTTGCCTAAGTTTTCTAGGAAAAATTCCCATAATTTATCATAGGCATCATCTTCCTTAGGTTTATAATTCCTAAAAGATTTGAAATCCTTCGAAATGAATTCTACTGTATCAATAGCCTGCTGCATATCTTCGTCATTAACTACCAATTCTGTCGGATGATTTAAGCAAGCATAAAGACATGCAATTTTGATTGCCTTATGTTGTCTGCTCTGAATTTCTTTTTTGGTTAGAACATCTTCTGTTGCATTTTCCAGTTCTTCCATTTTTATTTTGTATGGATAATGAACATTTTTGAGTGCCGAATCTGTAAATACATACACTGCATTGACTGGTATTTTGTTAAATATTTCCATAAATTGTTCAGACAGTTTTTCGCAATCTCTATAAAACTGTTTCTCTTTTTCAAAGGCTGCATCTGTGTTATATTCAATCTCTTTCTTTTTCGGTTTTTGGAAAGATATAACACATCTTCTGCTCAAACCTGTCTGCAACAGTAGGTCAAACATGTGTTTCAAGTTACCACGTGTAAATAAAGATGGATCTGAAAGAAGCAAGCAATTTACAGGCATATTTTCAATACTAGATTCACGTTTGCCGTATTTTATTGATTTAGAAATTACTTTACCGTCATAGCCCTCATACAAGCACCCGAGAAACTGTTTCTCTATATTTTGTGCTGTTTCTAGAAACATACCAAACTCGGACATTTTGTAAGTAATAGCACCAAAGCCGGCTTCATTTAGAACTTTTGCATCCTCAAAAAGTCCCTCTTGTGTGCCGTCAACCACTTCTAAAATTGGATAACGGATTGCCCTTTCAGCTTCTTTTATAAGAGCCTTTATTGGTTTATTTTTGTTATCTGTGCATTCTTCTTGAATCTGCAGTTTCTTTTCTGCGTAATATTTTTCAGCATTTTCCTTAAACCAATTTCTAAAAGGTTTAAAAACATAATCATCTAAATCATTAGATATTCTATCTTTACCTCCACCTGACGGAAGAAAAACTATTGTGTAATAATTCGGGTTATCAACTTTTTCAAACTCTTTATATTTAACCCTTTTACAAGTCATCATTTGAGCAATTTTTAAAACTGTAATTGATGTGATAATACTTCTTTCTGTGTTTTTAAATCGTTTTGTAAAAATATCCAAAGTTTCTTCTACCAATTTTTGAGTGTTAAATTTTTTCATGATTATCATCTCCTTTTTTGTACTCTTTTAAATTTCTAATAGCTTGAATCCTTAAAGTAGATTCAAACAATTCGGCATCAATAAGGTATTTACCCCGTTTACCGCCAATTTTGATTGCCGGATAAATTCCTTGTCTGATTCCCATTCGGATTGAATACTCCGAGATCCCAAAATGTTTAACCGCCTCTTGAATTGTAAACATTTGTTTTGGTGTAACGTCTTTTCTCTTTGTGTCGTCTGGCATATCCTCTCCTTTCTTGTCCAGTTGCCAATTACATAATTGACAGAGAAAATTTCCCTGTGTTTTAATTTCAATATGAAAACTTTTTTATCTACAAGACCATTAACGCACGAAAAACCGCAAAACAACTGCCTAATACTATATGGGATAAATGTGGATAAAAATAAAAATTATCCACAATAGGAGATGAAAAAATGAAAAAGAAAACGACTGAATACATTAAAAATGTAGCAGATAGGCTAGACCAAGTAATTAGGGAAAAGAATCTAAATTATCAGCAGCTAGAAGTTTTAACAGGCATCCCTGATTCAACTATAAATTCATATGCCAATTATAAACGAGTTGCAACTATAGAAAACCTTTATAAAATATCATCAAAATTGAAAGTCTCGTCAGATTATTTATTGTGGTTAAGCCCATGTAAACACTTAAAAGATTATCCTATGGTTAATAAAACTGGTTTAACTGAACGCTCTTTGCAAGCACTTGAATCTATGAAAAAATACAATCCAAAACAGGTTGAAACCTTAAATTTTCTTCTTGGGTCTGATATTTCAGGAATGCCGTTTGCAGGTTTCTTGTATTATCTTGGGGAATACTTAGATGTGTATAAAAATAGCAGGTCAAACAATAAGCGAGATTTAAAAGCTCGAAGAATTTATGCAATAAGACATAATCTTCAATATAAAGATGTTAAAAAGATGGATATATATAAGGAAGAAGAGTTTTTGGATATTTTGGATTCTTTACCGTCTGAAAAATTTCAAGACAAAATGGATGTTTCTATGTACAAAGCACAAAGAGCTTTACAGCGACTTATGGATTTTTCAATAGGTGAAATGCACAAGGAAGAAAATAAAAAGCCCAAAATACGAAAACGACAAAGGAAAAGTGAGGATAAATCATAATGGCAAGCATCGAAAAGCGTAAAGACGGTTATCGGATTGTCGTTTGTAGCGGTTACGATATAAAAGGAAAGAAAATCCGACATTCAAAGACAATAAAACTTCCGCCAAATCTGACCGAACGACAAAAACAAAAAGAACTGGAACGGCAAAAAGTATTATTTGAAAACGAAGTTCAAAATAAAACATATCTTGATGGTGAAAAATTAACGTTCGCAGAAATTACAGAATTATGGATTGAAAAATACGCAAAAATCAAATATGCACCTGCAACTTTAAAACCCTGCTTAGCTAGATTAAAAGATAGAATTATCCCTGAATTAGGACATCACAAATTAAGCAAAATTCAAACTTATCACTTAGAAGAATTTTATAACAAATTAAGAAATAACGGCTCACGACTTGAAGATTTTTATACTCCGACAATTATTATGTCGGAGTTTTTGTCTAAATATACAACCTCTAAATTACAGCAGCTTACAGGAATAACCACCAAAACTTGTAAAAGAATTAAAAAGGGACAAAAGACTAATCTCAAAACTGCTAAAAAAATCTGCGA
Source organism: uncultured bacterium (assembly GCA_902489575.1). GTDB lineage: Bacteria > Cyanobacteriota > Vampirovibrionia > Gastranaerophilales > Gastranaerophilaceae > Zag111. The sequence goes on along the minus strand of CABUAQ010000090.1, from coordinate 2,802 downwards.
TTCTTTTAGCTTGGATTTTAATAAGATGTTTAAAATGACAAACGAAAAACCTTTGTCAGACAAAACAATAAAAAATCATCATACAGATATTAGTGCGATATTTTCTCTTGCCGAAAGATGGGAGTTAATAAATTCAAACCCTGCTAAAAAAGTTGACTTGGGCAAAATTTCTAAAAAACAGGTTAAATATTATGACGATATGCAAACAGCAAAGCTTTTTAAAGAACTTGAAAATGAACCGCTGACCTATCGAACGATGATTTCACTAGCATTGGATGTCGGTTTAAGATCCGGGGAATTATGCGGACTTAAATGGGAAGATGTAAATTTTGAAACAGGGATCTTAACCATAAATAAACAGCGGCAATATGTCAGCACTTATGGAATAATGGAACGACCGCCAAAAACTGAAAACGGAAACAGAACCGTAACTCTTTCTTCTCAAATGCTTTCAATGCTTAAAATATACAAGCAAAAACAAGCAGAAGACAAATTGAAACTTGGCTCTGCTTGGAAAAACGGCGAGTATTTATTCAAACACGACAACGGAGAAGATTTGCACCCGACAAGACCTTATAAATGGTTTATGAACTTCTTAAAACGTCATAATTTACCAAAAATCACATTTCATGAACTTCGGCATACAAATGCGAGTTTACTTATAGCAAACGGAGTTGATGCCGTAACTTTAAGCAAACGACTTGGGCATGGTGATAAAACAGTTACGCTAAACACCTATTCCCACGCAATTCAAAGCAAGGAAACTCTCGCTGCATCAACAATGGACAATCTTTACTCTGCATTAAAGAAGAAGTGTCTTTGAAGTCAAAGAGTGTACTTTTTGAGGTAAAGACACCATTCAGTAGCTAAGAAACTATCAATAGCCCTTTCTAAGTCAGAAAAATGCCTTTCTTGCATCAAAAATAAATAATCCCTAACGGAATACCTTGAAGCCCTTAAATAAAACATTTTTGCGTTTTGGGTTTCTTCCATATCCTTAAACTGATAAAATCTTTTCAAATATTCCTCTTCCGGCTTTCTATCTCTATGATTGTAAATTATCACTGTCGCACCTTTTGCATAATAATCTGCAGCTTCTTGATAAGTTGTATATTTGCTTCCATTCTTTGAATGTGGTTTTGTACCTTTAATTTCAAGCCCATTATCGGGATCTAAAAATATAACATCTTGATTTCCTAATCTCTTTAATGCTTCTATATGCCATTTATCACGGGTTTTGGCTTCTAAGATTTTGTTCCAAAAGTGAGCATTTTCAAAAAGTTTTGCTCGTTCAATTTTAGCAACAGAACGTTTTTCACTCTTTGCTATTGATTTTAGTGCGGAATGCAAATCTTTATCAGGAGTATCACATTCCTTATCCAAAAAACTAATGTGTTTGCCGTCAGTAAAAGTTTTTGAATGTTCAGGTTCATCAGGCGTTAAGTACCAATTTAAACCTATGCTAAAACCGGCTTTTTCAATAGCCCTTAAAACTCCTAATTTTGTGTAATCTCCGACATCACCTGCATATTGATTTTTCATATTCCAAACACTCCATCTAAAATTTATCCATATTAAACAAGGATTTCTTTTGGAATAATCCTTGTTATTTGTTATTAATCTATGATAAACAACGATTATTTTCAATCCGTATAACTTCTAAAAATGTTTATAGCGAAAGTTCATTCCATAACATGAAAGTAGGGGTTATCATGGAACTCAAAAAATTACTAGGAAAAAGAATACAAGAATTAAGAACGAAAAACGGCTTGAAACAATCTGAACTAGCCGAAAAAGTTGGTATTGCAACAAAACACCAAAGCTGTATCGAAACCGGCAAAAACTATCCATCTGCGGAATTGGTTGAAAATTATGCAAAAGTTTTCGGTGTTGATGTAGCGGAAATGCTAGACATAACACACATCAAAACAACAGACGAATTATTATCAGATATCAATTCAATGCTCAAAACCGCAAGCGAAGAAGAAATCCTTATGGCTCATAAGATTTTGAAAGGGCTGCTACATTAAAATTAAGTTATAAATTTATGAATGAGGTCTTTCCGATGGCGTTTCAGCTGGTTCATCATTTGTACCGCCACGTTCAGTTATCCAACGACTATCATAAACATGTGCTTTTCGAATTTCTATATCTTTACTATTTTGAGCTTTATATCCATTATTACTTTGTTTTTGGCTGTTTTTGTTTTGCTTTTCGTTTGACATTGTTTATTTCCTCCTTATCTTTTTGATACCGATTATAATGTTTACCTTTAGGAATCCTGAAAAAATCTATTGTAATGTTGTCAGATTTTCTTGTTATATACATTGCTGGAGTTCGATAAAGCTCTTTGTCTTTTAAGTTATACACAATTACATCTCTTAAAAATAATTCATTTTCTTTAACGTTATCGGAAAATTTATTCACCCAACCTTCAAATTTTTGCTTTAATTCAGTATCAGTAACTAAAACCCAGTGATAATTTGAATCAGGGGTGTCAAAAATTTCACTCCAAACATCAATTCTGTCAAATTTTTTAATAAAACCAAGTTGTTTATATATTTTTAAAAAAGTTGGAAGATGTTTATTTATCCAAGGCTGTTTTTCTATATATCTATTTAAATTGTATAAGACCTTTTTGTTAACAAAAAAGGAATAAATTACCACTGTAAATATAGCAACTAATGTTACATAAAATATTTCCATATAGTCAAATTGATTACTTTTAGAAAAAATATCAGATAAAAAATGTATTTTAGTATCAGAACATTTAAAAATTTTTAAAATTGCAGCGTATATAGC